>CAZVSL010000152.1:0-9729 GCA_964629935.1 uncultured Calditrichaceae bacterium
CGGACCGATATGCTTATGTGCCTTCCATCGGTTTCTTTCTCCTGATCGCTCTCGGTTACCGCTTCGCTGTGCAGCATCGGGCAAGTATGCAAACGCCCCTGAGCGTGACGCTTGTGGTGTATCTCTCTGTCCTGGCCTTCGGCACGCATGCACAAAGCCAGGTCTGGTATAGCAGTATAACCCTGTGGAACGACGTCATCACGAAGTACCCGGGGGCTGTATCGGCGTGGAATAATCGTGGCGCCATCCGTCGTAAGAATAAAAATTTCAAGGGCGCCATTGCTGACTATAATCAGGCGCTACGAGTTGATCCCGAGCACGCGAAAGCCTACAACAACCGTGGCGCATGTAAATTTCATCTGAAGGACTATACCGGCGCCATCGCTGACTACGATCAGGCGATACGCCTGAAACCCGGTTACACCAAGGCATACCGCAACCGCAGCAATGCCCATTTTTATCTCGGTAATTTTGAGCAGGCTATAGCTGATCTCAATGTGGTTCTGCAGCACAGACCAAACGACGCAAACGCACTTTTCAACCGTGGCGTTAACAATCTCAGGTTGGGTCGTTTTACAAGTGCGGCAGCGGATTTTAAGCGGGCAATCGAACGCAATCCTGGTAACGATAAGGCATACTTCTACGTCGCGCTGGCCCTGGAAAGAGCGGGAAACCTGCAGGCGGCGGTAGCAGCTTATGACAAAGCGATCAAGCTCAAGCCAAGAGCGTCTGAACTCTATTTCAGGCGAGGGCTGATCAGAGTTAAAGTTGGCAATAACCTCTCGGGCTGTCAAGACCTGCGCAAGGCCGATAACTTCGGTTTTGAAGCGGCTGAGGGAGCGTTGCAGCAATACTGCAAATTGCCAGCCGCCACAACGGCGCGCACTGCTACGCAAACGGGAGAGGCGGCAACCCGCCCGGCCGAACAAGACCAGGTGCAGTCGGCCAATATAGAACGGCAAAGGACGAGTCTCAACTGAAAAGGCCGGGCCTCTGCTGCTCGAGCGGCTGGTTTGTATCGGCGCGGACAGTCGGCGCCAACTCCAGCACCGTGGTTTCAGGGAACAACGCCGATCTTACGCCCAGCTTGGCCAGCTTGAACCTCAAGCCGGTGGCCAGGCAACCGAAGCCGTAGCGAATGCTACGGGTAAGATTGATGGAAGAAGCTTCAGGAAAGTAGCGCGTGGGACAGGTGATCTCGGAAACCGTGTAGCCATACCAGATTATCTGCGCCAGCATCTGATTGTCGAAGACGAAATCATCGGAGTTGCGGTGATAGGGAATGCTCTCGAGCACATGGCGTGCAAAAGCGCGATAGCCGGTATGATACTCTGACAGGTGCGCGCCGGTCAGCAGATTCTCGGCAAGGGTCAGGAACCGATTGCTGACGTATTTCCAGATCGGCATGCCGCCTTTGAGGGCGTAGCCTCCCAAGATGCGCGAGCCCAGCACGCAGTCATATAGCTCGTTGCCTATGATCGCGACCATCGCCGGAATGAGTTTGGGCGTGTACTGATAGTCCGGATGCACCATGATGACGATGTCTCCGCCATCCTGCAGCGCCAGCTCATAGCAAATCTTCTGATTGGCGCCATAGCCGCGATTCCTGTCACACGAGTAGAGCCGGGCATGCGCAAGGGTGCTGGCTATGGCAGAGGTATCATCCTGGCTGCCGTCATCGACAATAATCACGCGGTCTACCACACCTTGCGCCATCACCTCGTCGTAGGTCTGGCGTAAAGTTCGGGCGGCGTTGAACGCTGGCATGACCACAACCACTTTCTTGCTCCTGAATGACATTGGCTTCCTTTCCTGGCTGGCGGCAAACGAGTTAATCAAACAATACCTCAAAACCGTTGCCTTGCGTATTTCGTGAGTATCAGGCAGGCCGAGCCGTCTGTTCATTCTTTTACGTTGCCAAATTAGCAAAACATTCTTAACTTTCCGTTTAACAAATGTCCATCCGGGAACTCGCCCTTTCCGGTCATTCCGCATATAGTAAAGCGGGAATCTTCTACGTGGCGGTTCATGGAGGCTTACAACATGCGGAATGACAAATTTGTAGAGTCTCCGCGTGGTGGACACTATTTCAACTAACACTCAAAACACAAGAGTCGTGGTCGAAAAATGCTGAAAAGAAGTAAAGCGGAACACAAGCAGTTCGCCGAAAGATTCAGTCGCAACTATCTCCTGTTGCTCTTGCTTCTGATTTCAATTCTATTCTTTAATGTCATCAAGATCTTTCTGGTGCCGGTTTTGCTGGCAACGGTATTCACAGCTCTGTTTTACCCGCTGTTCACAAAACTCAGCGAGCTGCTCGGTGACCGGAGGTCGCTTGGCGCCGTCGCTTGCTGCCTGATCCTGCTGCTCGGCATTTTGATTCCATTCTATTTTGTGGCGCATCTGGTTTCTGTCGAGGGGATCGAACTATTCAGAACCGCGGTGCCCGCAGTCAAGGAGATCATCGATAAAGGCGACGCCGGATTATTGGGAGACATCAAAGATTACCCGATCATCAGGCGCATTGATTTTGAAACCATCGACTGGCAGTCTTCGTTGCAGGACATCGCCAAGAACGTCGGTCAAATATTAACGCAGGTTATCAACAAGACCTCCCAGGGTACGTTTCAGGTGATCACGGACCTGTTTATCACCCTGTTCACCATGTTCTATTTTTTCCGGGACGGACAATATCTGGTACATTACATCAAATATCTGAGTCCGCTGGATGACGCTTACGAGGAACGTCTGGTAAAGCGATTTGTATCCGTCTCCCGCGCTACGATAAAGGGTACACTCTTGATTGGACTCATACAAGGCACCATCGGAGCTTTTACGCTCTGGCTATGTGGGGTTCAGTCGGCGGTGATCTGGGGTGTGGTCATGGTCATTCTGTCGGTGATCCCGCTTGTAGGCGCCTGGCTGGTGCTCTACCCTGCAGCCATCATCGAGTTTG
Organism: uncultured Calditrichaceae bacterium; assembly: GCA_964629935.1. Classification (GTDB taxonomy): domain Bacteria; phylum Zhuqueibacterota; class Zhuqueibacteria; order Oceanimicrobiales; family Oceanimicrobiaceae; genus CAZVSL01. The sequence continues at coordinate 2,957 of CAZVSL010000152.1, forward strand.
TGCTCGGCAACATCTGGCAGGGTATCGTGATCATCGCTGTGACCATGCTGGTGATCAGCAACATCGATAATTTGCTGCGGCCGCGGCTGGTGGGGCGTGATGCCGGCATGCACGACCTGATCATATTCTTCTCAACGCTCGGTGGTATCAGCGTTTTCGGAATTATGGGTTTTATCATCGGGCCGGTGATCGCGGTCTTCTTTCTGACCATTCTCGAAATCTACAGCATCGAGTTCAAGGCCGTTCTGGACATCGCGCAGAACGCGGATCTGAGCAAAGAGAGTGCAGAGATTGCGCACCGGCCGGAAGAAGAAGAGTTGCAAAAGGAGGAGACGTCTGCGGAGTAGACTTCGTTGCTTTGAAATTGAAGGTTGCTAAGTCGCAGTTTGGAAACGGTGCTTTTGGATATTTTGCAAACCACTTAAGAAGAATAATTTCTGAGTTTTGTAAAACCCCATTTTTGAAAGGATAGAAATCCTTATGAAACCACCTGAGAGCTGCCAGCCTGTGCAAGCATTTGGTATTTCATGATTTCTACACCTTCCCCAAAATCTTCCCCAGCTCCTGCAAAGACGCCAAATTGTGAACCGGCAGGAAATCATCGATATAAGGCAGGGCGGCCTGCATGCCGCGGGTGAGCGGCTGGTAGTCTTGCTGCCCCAACAACGGATTAAGCCAGACCAAACGGCGGCAACTGCGCGCAAGTCGCTGCATTTCACAGTGCAGCAAAGGGATGTCTCCCCTATCCCACCCGTCGCTGATGATGAGCACGACTGCACCGCTGCGCAAGACACGACGCGCCCACTGAAAGTTGAACGCCTTGAGCGCTTCGCCGATGCGCGTGCCGCCGGCCCAATCATTGACCTTGCTTGCCACCCCGGCCACAGCATCATCGATATCGCGATGGCGCAGCGTGCGCGTAATGCGGGTCAGGCGGGTGCCGAATACAAAGGTCTCCACTTGCCGGCCGCTGCCCGAAAACACATGCATGAAATGCAGCAGCATGCGCGAATAGCGCTCCATGGAACCGCTGATGTCACATAATATCGTAACCTGGCGCAGCCTCGAATCTGGAACCTTCCGTTTGAGACGCAGCACCTCGCCCTGGTTGCGAAAGGCGTGCCGCATGCTTCTCCGCATATCGATATGGCGGCCGCTTGCGCTCGGTGTGAAACGGCGCGTACGCCGGCGCTCAGGCGACCAGCTCATATCAGCCAGCATTTGTTTTGCCTGCGCTATTTCCTCAGACGTGAATTCGGCGAAGTCTTTCCGGCGCAGAACTTCCCACGCACTGTAATTCAGAGCGTGCTGCTCGCTTTCGTCGCGCTCTGTGTGACGCTCTCCGTCGTTGTCGGCGCCCCATTCCTCATCGAACGCCTTTCGCACGCGCGGGGACAGCCGATGTCGCGCTGCCATGACCTCCTGTCGTTGCAGGATTTGGCCATCGATGAACCGTGTTTGCCGGGCTGCGCCAAAAAATAGGGCGAACGCTTGCCGGAACAGCTCGACTTGCTCGTGACGGGTGATAAACACGCTATAAAGCGCCTGATAAAAATCGGCCCGACTGCGCAAACCCGTGATTTTAACGGCCTGCAGCGCATCGATGATCTGGGCCGTACCCACATCCAGGCCGGCGGCACGCAGAATGCGGCCAAAGGCAACGATCTGTTCGGCAAGGTTTTGAGAGTGGAGGAGACTCACGACGATTTCACGCGCTGCAAAATTTTTTCGACTTCCGCGCCCTTCACTTTGGCGATGTCGTCCTGATACTTGAGCAACGTACCCAGCGTATCATCGACAACCTGCTGATTCAGCTCCGGCTGCGACAGCGCCAAGAGCGCAGATGCCCAGTCCAGCGTCTCGGCTATGCCAGGTAGCTTGTAAAGCTCTATAGTTCTCAGCTCCTGCACGAAAGCCACGATTTCATGCGCTATCTGCCCGGCTATGTCCGGATTTCTGGCCAGCACGATCTCACGCTCTTTTGCGGCAGTAGGATAGTCAATCCAAAAATAAAGGCAACGCCGTTTCAGGGCATCATGAATTTCGCGGGTGCGGTTGGAGGTGATGACAACCACCGGTGGCTTGCGCGCTTTGATGGTGCCGATCTCCGGTATGGTCACCTGAAACTCGGAAAGCAACTCCAGCAGAAATGCTTCAAACTCCTCATCAGCGCGGTCGAGTTCATCGATGAGCAAAACCGGCGCTTTCTTGCCGGAGGTGCTGATGGCCTGCAACAGCGGCCGGGCGATGAGAAAATCCCGGCCGAAGATCTCATGCAGGATTTGCTTTTCATCGCGCTGGCCGGTGGCTTCAAGCATGCGAATGTGCAGCATTTGCCGGGCGTAATTCCATTCGTAGACGGCTGTGTGCACATCCAGCCCTTCATAGCATTGCAAACGAATCAGTTTTGTGCTCAGAACACTTGCCAGAACTTTTGCTACCTCAGTCTTGCCGACACCGGCTTCCCCCTCCAGAAAAATGGGACGGCCCATTTTCAAGGCAAGAAAAATGGTCGTTGCCAGACTACGTTCAGCAATATATTTTTGTGTTCGCAGAGCCTTAAGAACGTTGTCAATGCTGGTTAAGTCAGGCATAATGAATCGTTGATAACTTATAGGCCTATAGTTTCGGTCAAACTCTAAAACACAAGCACCAAATTCCAAATAGTTTCAAATGACCAATATCCAATGTCCCAAACCCGCTGCTATTCATGTATGATACTCAGCAGTCGTTTGGAGTCTTGTTCATTGGGCCTTGTAACTTATTTGGAATTTGTATTTTGGGGTTTCGAGATACACGAACAAAGAGATAAATAATCTTCTTCCCACAAGAATCAAGACACGGCAGGTCTAATCATTCCCCTGACGTTCTTCCACTTTCTTGCGCAGCGCTTTGAAGCCCTGATTGATCAACATCTTTGAGGCCGAATCGATCACACGCTGGCCGATCCTGGCGACGGTGCCACCGATCATAACCTCGCCCGAATAACCAAGTTGGGTCCCATCTTCCGCCTCGCTGAGCGCGATTTGTATATCTGCGCGCACAAATCCTCCCTTGCCTTCGCCTTCCAGGTGCAGGCGGTATGATTCCGGAGCGCGCTTGTTCAGAATGGAGAATTTCGTGGTGTACTGGCTGGCAATGGGGCCTATTCTGGCGCTTACAACGCCGATGTACTCATCCTCCCCGGTCTGCTCGAGTTTCTTACAGCCGGGCATGACCTCCTGCAGGAATTCCGGCTCCTGCAAAAGCTGCCACAATTTCTCGCGCGGCGCTGAAACTATCATGCTGCCATCTATTTTCACGTGTTTGTCTCCTCCGCCATAGTGAAGATTTGTAGTAAGTCCTAAGTATTTAAAAGCTTAACCAAAACGGACTTCAATGTCAAGCAGATTCTCCGGGTTGACTTCGTGCGGCCAGAACCCGCTCGACTCTCTTTAGATCCTCGGTCGTGTCGATGTCGAGGCATTCGGGTGACGACAAAGGTACCGTGGCAACCTGATCGGCGTACTTTTTCAGGATGGATTTTGCGCCACCATCCCCTTGCAATTTCATCAATTCTGCAAAGAAATCGCGGTGAAACAAGGCCGGATTGCGCAGGACGCGGTTATATTCACCGGCAATCAATCGGGCAGCATCGGAAGTAAATTTATCGATAAGTTTGTTAAAGGTGGCGCGAGTCAAGCACGGCTGATCGGCTACGGTGAGGAGAACACCATCGACTCCGTGCGGCAGGGCTCGAAGGCCGGTTTTGATCGAAGTACTCATGCCCTCAGGATAATCGTCATTGCGCACTATCGTGACATTTCGGCTGTGCAAATGAGTTGAAAATTGCTCCGGATCGGGACCAAGAACCAGACGGACGCCATCCGATTTCGAAGCCAGCGCCTGGTCCAGGGCCCATAAAAATAACGGCTTACCGGCCACGTCGAGCAGGAGTTTGTGACGCACACCCATGCGCTGTGAAGCGCCTGCCGCCAGAACGATGGTTATGACTTTAGGCTTTGGCATCGACTCTCGAATCTTGCGGTTTAGCGCGGATGAATAGCACCGGTTTGCTCGCGCAGAAACCCTCCTTCCCGACCATTGTTCACCGCCAACATCTCACCCACAATGCTAACGGCAATCGCCTCGGGCGTCTCGGCGCCAAGATCGAGACCGACGGGTGCATACAACCGGCTGAACTCATCATCCGTGAATACGTGCCCTTCTTCGGCCAGGTCCTTGAGTAAATCGTCGGTTCTGGCTTTGGGCCCCAGTTGTCCGATATATCGTGCCGGAGATTTGAGTGCGGCTTTAAGTATTTCCTTGTCACGCAGGTAGTGATGGGTCTTGATGATGATGTAGGACTGCGAGGTAATGTCTACGCTATTGCCAAACTCCTCCGGCTGCGCTACGATCACACGATGCGCTTCCGGATATCTATGCTGGTTCGCAAAGGCCTCACGGTGGTCTACCAGCACAACCTTGAATCCCATCTGAGCAGCCAGCCTGACGATGGCTTGCGCATCCGGGTCGGCGCCGATAATAATGCATGGGGAGGGTGGTAATATCGACTCAATGTATACGCTGACCTCCTGCTCTTCCTTTAGGGTGTAGGACTCTGTCCGCGATTTGTTGTGGGCCAGCATATTGATCGCCGTAGCGATGACCTGTTGCTCCAGCTCCAGCCGTCCGAGACTTCCTTCGGAGGTTCCGTCTGCATAGATTAGCATTCGCAAGCCCTGCTGCAGGTTCAGGTCACCACTTTGCTCGATGACAGCAGCCACGGCGAGTGCTTTTTCCGAAGCGATAGCCTGGCTTATGGTGTGGAATACTTTTGAGTTATGCATTTAAGGTAAGATTGATTCAGCAAAAAAGCTGTTGGCACGGATTGGATGAGTCCGACAGAAAGCTACCCCACCCGCTCCACAAAAACCTCGACGATGCCGTTGCAGCCGAGCCCCAGGCCCCAGATAATATCTTCCCTTGCCGTGTTATCATAGCGCAACAGCCGTGGCTCGCCTGTACGCATGATCTCCCAGGCGATTTCCCGAACATCAGCTTCCAGGCAGCCGGCGCTGATGGAACCGGTCGCTTCGCCATCGTCTGTAATTAGCATTTTTGCGCCTTCCTTGCGATAGGTCGAGCCTGACGTACGCACGACAGTGGCCAACACAGCCTGTCGCCGTTGCTCCAGGAGCTTATTGATGGCTTCGTAGATTGTGGCTGTTTCGTTCACTATTGCCGTCATTCATTATGCATTATGCTGAAGCCTGAAAGCCGCCAATAATGGCGAGAATTGGTTTTAATTCCTTCTTGATCGGATCAGCATCTACACCGAAATTCTCCAGGGCGGTGGCGCCAAGCAGGAAAAGAGAGTCTTTAGGGGCGAAGATCACCGGACACGGGATGCTACCCTCGAGGCCATCGATTTGAAAGTCACAAAAACCGAGTAACCTTGTGTCCTGTCGGCCATCGGCAAGCACCAGATTTCTTTTGGCCGTGGGCTCGACACCTATTCTCTCAAGAAAGTCTTCCGGAACAAAAGAATAGAGAGCTCCCGTGTCTACCCAGAATTCTTCCTCAAAATACTGCTTGGGGTTCTTGCTGTTGGAAACCTTTACTTTTTTTTTGAACATGCCCATTTTCTTTATCTCCTTTGGTGTTACTTCCTCCTCTGCAAGAATTTCTAGTCCATATCTGCGCTTCAGATCTATGGTTAACTACGGAAACAATTATAAAAGGTATGCAAAATTGTGTGAGAAAGCAAACAGAACAAAGAATCCGGCTTTGCCTCATCTATGGATTAAAAATAAGTCGCCACACCAAATTGCACATTCATGCTGTTGGTTTCATTCTCCACGGGATCCAGATGCCAGTTGCGGGCATAACTCAGACGGACGGAGGTTTCAGACGTAGGCCGGAAAGATAGCCCCACAGTCAGCCGCTTCTGGGAATCACCGATATTCTGGCCGGTTGCATCGAACTCACCGGCGTTGAGATCGATGTAGTCGTAGCGTGTCACCACAGTCAGACTGGCATCGGGCAGATTTAACATGGATCTTTGCAGGAGTTTATAACCCAGCTCGGCGTAGAAGCCATTCTGCCGGTCTGCGAAGATATCCGTCAGACTCGAGGGCACATCAATGTCGGCCAGAGCCGCCTCGCCCCGAAACTGGAAGCGGCGCCAGCGATATTCGGCATCGAACGCGAGAATTGTTAATCTGCGTTTGTCATCGATGATGTCACCTTCGATCTTGTAGTTATTGTAGTAGCCGGTATGAAACGAGGCCCCAAACTCGCCGCCAAAGCGCGGATTGATGGCCAGACGACCCGTAAACGCAGGCGAGCCGTTGTTGTCCTCTTCAAATGCTTCTCCGGCCTTGCCGGCCGGGATGCGCGTGCCGCTGCCATCACCGCCAACGACGCCAGCGCCCAGGCCATTGACAGCATAGATTTCATAGGTGACGCGGTCGAATCGGGACGGATAGAGTGCGCCGAAAAATCCAAGCCCGACCTCTGAAAGCGTCGCCGGAATGATCTCGGTCGAGACCAGCGGCCGGTCGATGATATCGTAGCGCGGGCTATCATGCGCGATATTGAAACGGCCGATGGGCGACAACAGTACGCCGGCCCGCAGATTGACGGCATTGTGCAACAGGACATCCACCAACGCGGTTTCGAGCGCAATCTCCTCGGTGCCGTGTTCAAATTCAAGCTCCGACGTGAGCTTGACGCGCTCGGAAATGCTGGAATAGATGAACACATTGAAGCGACGCGCTTCGAAAGACAGC
>CAZVSL010000152.1:9739-11984 GCA_964629935.1 uncultured Calditrichaceae bacterium
CCCTTCCTCAATACCCTGTTCGCGCTGAAAATTGGAATTCATTTCCATATAGCCGCCCACAGCAATGTCTCCGCCCAAACGATAAATGTACGGCCGGTCATAAATGCCGCCAATAACGTTCGGGGTTTGCTTGAGGGAATCCTCCGAGCTGTATGTTTGGGCGCTAGTTGGCGTCGTGAGACTTAATCCAATGACGCATGAACCAATAGCTATTACGAAAAGCCTGTTCATACCAATTCGCCTTTCATGTTATTAATACAGCGAACTTCGGTCTCCATAGCGAGCAGAATTCTCTCATTCTGCAGGCGTCTTCTTGATTATTAACAATGTGCTGCTAAGCACAAGAGATTCCTCCAGAATGACATGTGAAGATTTCGCCGTAGATTATGTGAGATCAATAACGTATTTGTCTTGTTTTTCAACTACAGAGAAACGGCGCAGCGGTTGCCGCGCCGGACCTTGTAAAACCTCGCCAAACTCGTCGTACTCTGAACCATGGCACGGGCATTCAAGTGAGTCGGGCCGGGGCCGCACCTCGCAGCCTCGGTGTGTACAGACAGAGGAAAGCGCCACAATGCCCTCCTGCTCCATATTCCGCAGGATTATGGAACCCGGCACCCCGGCGGCGTGCACGATGAGTATGCCGTTGGCAACTTGCAGTTGCGGAACCTCATGCCTGGCAATCTCGATAGCATCTTCTGTCACCCGGGCCCGATAGGTCGCCAAGCCGCCAGCGCAGCCGGCCAGCAACCCGCTCATGCCGGAGGCAGACACAGCAGCGCCGCCCAGCATTTTCAGCATGTCCCTTCTGGAAGCCATTTTGCCTAGAGTGATTTCAGGAACGCCAGCACTGCCTGCCGTTCTTCTGCCTTTAGCTCAAAAAAGCGATCACGCGAGCCAGAAGCCTCGCCGAGATGAAGATCGATGACTTCTGTCAAATCGGAAGTCCGGCCATCGTGCAGATAGAACGGTGTGCCGCCGAGCAAATTCTCTACAATGCCCAATCCCCAGAGTGGTGTGGTGCGCCATTCGGCGCCGGTCGCCTCGCCTTCCGGGAAATTGTCAGCCAGCGCCGGCCCCATATCATGCAGCAGTAAGTCGGAGTACAAATGTACGGGCTTAAATGCCAGCGTTGCGATCTGACTTGGACCGGTCTGCATCTCGGGCACATGACAGGTCGCACAACCAATTTCTCTGAACAGTTGCTCGCCGCTCTGCACCTGCGGATCATTCTCATTTCGGCGCAACGGCGGCCGCAGCGTTTGCAAATAGATGACGACATTTCGTACCGTCTCCGCGGACAACTCCGGGTCCGGCACGTTATCGCCAACGACGTTGCCAACGACCGGATTGAAAATCTCTACCGGGTCGAAATCCGTCGTCACGCCCATATCCTGCTTGTAGGCCGTCACCGTCTGCTGCAGCAGATCGATCGAGGTGGCTTTGCGGCCAAAGCGGCCGAGATACTTACCGTCGCGCACCACCTTGTTGCCGGGCAGCTCGAGATAGTCCGGCGCCGTGACAAAATTCGCCCGTCCGGAAACGCCGTCGCCGTCAGCATCATTGGGGTCCTCGTTGGCGAGGATAGTTTCATCCGGGATGGCTTCTACCAGCCCCAGACCGACGGTGATCGGCCCGCCGCGTTCGGATATACCCGTTGCCTCGGCCGGCAGCTCTTCCGCCGGATAACCCGGAATTGAGCGGTTTTGTAGTTGTGGACCACCCAATTCCCGCATAAAATCAAAGGAGCCATCCTCAGCCACGCGACCGAATCTGATGAGATTTGTCGATGGATGTCCCCGTCCCTCATCCGGGTGACAATTCAAACATGCGGTTTGATTGAAAACAGGCCCCAGCCCGGTTTCAACGGTGAAGGTTTCTCCAAACGCTTCGTCACCATCGAGATGGGCCTTGAGCTGGGCATTGGTCAGCCCATCCAGCGGCGCATCGAAGACCTGGTTGTCCGTGGGCGCTTCCGTGAGGAGATCGTTACAAGCAAGGCACAGAATGCAGAGCGAAAAGCCCGTGACGGCCTTCATTCCTCCCTGGATTATTCTGAATGAGATCATAATTTTCTTTTCCTCCATAATAAACCTGGATTCAGTTGTAATCGAAGGCTCAGTAACACAAACCGCTGCCATAGTGCATTCCAATTCAACACAAGAAGAACCCGGGTGTCTTTACTCTTGGTTAGAAAACGCGATAGAAATGCAGCGAAGAGTTAGCCTAATGAATGAGAGTTATC
>CAZVSL010000153.1:0-1197 GCA_964629935.1 uncultured Calditrichaceae bacterium
TACGGCACGGTGCAGTACTTCGGTGTGAGCACCTTCACCACCGGCATCTTCCGCGCCTGGTTCTCTCTGGGCGACGCCGACGCCGCCATTCGTCTGTGCGCCTTTCTCATGGTGCTGGTATTTCTGCTGCTCGGCGCCGAGCGCTGGCAGCGCGGCCGGGCAAAATACGACAACCACGCCGGCCACTTCCGGCCGCTGCCGCAAACGGCGCTCACAGGCTGGCGGAGTCTGGCTGCAACGGTAATGTGCCTCGTGCCGCTGCTGTTCGGCTTTATGCTGCCGGTGGCGCAACTGCTGTTCTGGGCATGGCAATCCGCGGCGCGCGTGTTGACGCCGCATTTTTTCACCATGCTGCTGAACAGCTTTCTGTTGGCCGGGACTGCCGCCCTGCTCACGATTGGTGTGGCGCTGCTCATCGTCTATGCGGTGCGGCTGCATGGCTCGCAGCTCATGCGCTTTATGTCCAAATTCACCATGCTGGGTTACACGGTTCCCGGCGCGGTCATCGCCGTCAGTGTCATGTTACCGTTTGCCTGGGTAGACACCAAACTCAACGCTGTGTTGCGCAACACCGTGGGATTTTCGCCGGGTCTGATCATAAGCGGCACGGTCATCGCCGTGACCTTCGCCTACGTGGTGCGTTTCCTGGCGTTGGCGGTCAACCCACTCGAGTCCGGTTTTGAGAAATCGTGTCACCATCTGGACGAGGCCTCCCGTTCTCTCGGGGTTGCCCCGATGAGGACATTGCTGAAAATCGATCTGCCGCTCATCAAGGGTTCGCTGCTGGGCGCCGCCATCCTGGTGTTCGTCGACGTCCTCAAAGAGCTACCGCTGACGCTCATTCTGCGGCCGTTCAATTTCGACACCCTGGCCACCAAGACGTTCGAGCTGGCCAGCGACGAATTGGTGGCTCAGTCGGCCAATCCGGCGCTGATCATCATCGCCGCCGGCATCATCCCGGTGCTCTTGATCAACCGCTTAATCGTGAGGGGGAAATGGTGGAAATCTTGATTCTCAAAAAGGTCTCGAAGACGTTCCCCGGCGCCAAAACGCAGGCCGTGCAGGAGGTTGCTCTAACAGTACAGCGCTGCGAGTTGCTGGGACTCATCGGCCAGAGCGGCAGCGGCAAAACCACGCTGCTGCGCCTGATTGCTGGCTTCGAAATGCCGTCTTCCGGAGAAGTCCACATCGCCGGGC
>CAZVSL010000153.1:1207-4066 GCA_964629935.1 uncultured Calditrichaceae bacterium
GCGGTAGTCAGCAACCGCGTCTACCTGCCCCCGGAACAGCGCGGCATTGGCATGGTATTCCAGGATTACGCCCTGTTCCCGCACCTGACCGTCCAGGAAAACATCGCCTTTGGTCTCGGCCGCTGGCGCAGGTCCGAACGGCGGGCACGCATCCTCGAAATGCTCGAACTCACCGGCCTGCAGCAGCACGCCAAACGCTATCCGCATGAACTCTCTGGTGGCGAGCAGCAGCGTGTGGCCCTGGCTCGCGCCCTGGCGCCCAAACCGGCGTTGATTTTGCTGGACGAACCGTTCAGCAATCTCGACGAGATGCTAAAGGCGCACATGCGTCTGGAGATCCGTCGCATCATCAAGCAGACGGATACCACGGCCATTTTCGTCACCCATGATGCCAAGGATGCACTGGCCATCTCAGACCGGGTGGCCATCCTGAAGAACGGTGTCATTCAGCAGGTGGACACGCCTGAGGACATTTACACGCGTCCGCGCAACAGCTATGTGGCGAATTTCTTTGGCAAGGCCAACATCTTTAAAGCCACGGTGGCCAACGGTGGCCTCCAGACCCCCATCGGCCCGATTGCTCTGCCCGCGCCGCCGCAGGATTGCGTTGAATTGCACGTAGTCATTCGCCCGGAAGACTTTGTGGTAGTGGAGCGTTGCGATGGCAGCGTCAGCGCCGACGTGAAGGAGATCATTTACCACGGCAAGCAGAAGGAGCTGTTGCTGTCAGCTATCCAAACGGGGCAGGAGTTTGTGGTGACAGTAGATGGCAGCGTATCGGTTAAGGTGAACGACCACATCCACGTCAAGCCGGATGCCGGCAAGATTCATGTGATGCGGCAAGACCTTAGCACAGCACAATTACAACACAAACGAGGAAGAAGACCATTATGAGTCGAACAGTATGTAACCCCTTGCTGATAGTCATTTTCCTGTTCCTAACCGCGGTTCGCATCAACGCTCAGGAGCACCGCTTCGTGCTCGAGGTTTATGCCGAGATGCTCTATTCGCATTTCGATTTCGGGCCGGATCAGAAAAGCGGGCCCAACGGTGCGCCGCCGGACAGTCGTTCGATCCTTGACATCCCGCGCTTCGTGCCAGAGATCAAATACTACTTCAGCGAGGACTTGTACTTCGAGACCGAGATCGAGATCGAGCACGGCGGCACCGGTTCGGCGCTGGAGCTGGAGTTTGAGGAGTTCGGCGAATTCGAGCAAGAGATCGAGAAAGGCGGGGAGATCGAGCTGGAACAGTTTCACGTCACCAAGAGCTTTTCCACGGCTTTCAACTTGCGGCTGGGACATTTCATCCTGCCCATCGGGCTGATCAACACGGCGCATCTGCCCAAGGAATTCTTCACCACCGTGCGGCCCGAAGCCGAGACCGGTATCATCCCCACCACCTGGCACGAAACCGGCATCGAACTCTTTGGCAGATTCTCGAACTTCGCCTACCAATTGCAGTTGGTGAACGGGCTCGACTCCAGCGGCTTCAGCTCAAAGTTTTGGATCGTCGGCGGCCGGCAGACGCGCTTCGAGCAGGTGAAAGCGACCGACATCGCGGTGGTGGCACGTCTCGATTATCAGGGCATTCCCGGGGTGGCGTTCGGGCTGTCCGCCTATCGCGGCAACAGCACCGACAACCGGCCTAAGCCGGATATGGAGGGCCTCGACGGGCACGTGACCATTTGGGATGCCCACCTCAGTCTCAACCGCGGTCCGCTCACCGCTCGCGGCCTGTTACTGATGGGCTTCCTGGAAAACGCCGACCTCATCAGCAGCAAAAACAGCCGGCTGTCGACGCGGCTGGAGGTGCCGCGAACCCCGATAGCCAAAGAGGCGCGCGCCTGGTACGGCGAGATCGGCTACGATATCCTGACGCTGCTGGCGCCCGGCTCAAAGTACAAGCTCTACCCCTTCGTGCGCTACGAATACTACAACACCATGCAGAGCGTGGACGCCGGCATTTTTGCCGACCCGCGCTTCGAACGCAAGCTGTTCACCTTCGGCGCCAACTTCTTTTTGACCCCGGACGTTGTGCTGAAGACGGACTATTCGCATCGCACGTTCGGCAGCGACGATATCAACGAGGAAAACACGTTCAGCATCGGCCTGGGATTCAGCGCCGACTTGTTGGAATTATGATTTGGTTGCAGCTAATCAACAGAACCTAAATAACCCATTGAGGAGGGTTTCATCATGAAAACTCTTAAGTATCTTTTTTGTACAGCCTTGCTGGCTCTGTTTGCCGTCGCCTGTTCCGACGATGACAGCCCGACCGGCGCGCAGGACGAAGTGGTTGACTTCAGTAGGACTTTGACAGACTACACGGAGAAAACCGTGGTCGCCACCTACGCCGACCTGCGCGACAAAGCCGCGGCGCTCAACGATGCGGTCGTGGCCTTTAATGACGATCCGTCGGATCAGGCGAAACTGGATGCGGCAGCGCAGGCCTGGATTGCCGCGCGTGAGCCGTGGGAGTCGAGCGAGGCTTTCTTGTTTGGGCCGGTAGCGTTTCAGGGACTCGACCCGGCGCTCGACACCTGGCCGGTGGACCAGCAGCAGTTGCAGGATGTGCTCAACAGCAGTTTCGAGCTGACGCCGGAATTCATCGCTGAAGGGTTGGGGCCGGCGCTGCGCGGTTTCCACACCGTCGAGTTTCTGTTGTTCCGCGAAGGCCAGCCACGCAACGCAGCAGACGTCGTCGCCCGCGAGCGCGAGTATCTGGTGGCCGCCACGCAGGTACTGGCCGACGACACGCAAGCCCTGTGGGATGCCTGGGCCAACGACTTCGCTTCTGAGTTTACCAACGCCGGCAAGAGTGGCAGCCGCTATTTCACCCAGGTGGATGCAGTGATCG
>CAZVSL010000153.1:4076-11907 GCA_964629935.1 uncultured Calditrichaceae bacterium
GAGCTCATCGATGGCATGGTGGTGATCTTGGATGAGGTCGCCAACGGCAAAATCGCTGATCCCTTCGACGAGCAGAATACGCAACTGGTGGAATCACAGTTTAGCTGGAATTCGCTCACCGACTTTCAAAACAACATTCGCGGCGTGATGAACGCCTACACCGGCAGCTACCATCTTGGCGAAGACGGCATGGGCCTCGACGAGTTTGTGCTCGCTGAAAACCCAGAACTGGACGCGGAACTGAAATCGGAAATCGAAGCTGCCATCGCTGCCATCGCTGCCATCCCGGAGCCGTTTCGCAACAATCTAAACCAGTCCCAGCAAATCCAGGCGGCACAGCAGGCAATCAACCAGGTCATCCCCACGCTGGAGAATGAGCTTAAACCGCTGGTGCGACAGTAGGGTGCTTATTCAACTCTGACAGGGTTCCGAACCCTGTCAGAGTTTTAACAGAAAAACACGGAATAAAAGATGATTCAACAAAATGCAAACGTAAGCCCGCTCACGAGGCATCTACGGTGGGTATGGCTCCTGCCGATGTTGGCGCTGTGGGCGTGCAACGATTCGCCCACCGAGCCCGATTCCTCGGAGACCGACATGGAGCGCTATTTGTCCGGCGGAGAAACCACCGTATTTAACGCCACCAGCGGCGCCTTTTCGTTTCCTGCAGCCAATATTTCCGATCTTGACAAGCACCTGGACGGGGACCTGGCTTTTGAGGCGGCGTTCGTGAAAGCGCCGGCGCCCGTAAACAGCGGTCTCGGGCCGATCTTCAACAACAACGCATGCGAAAGCTGCCACCCCTCCGACGGTCGCGGTCAGCCACCGCAATTCGGCCAGCCGCTGGAGTCCATGCTCATCCGTATCAGCGTGCCAGGCAGCGATCCGGTGACCGGCGGCCCGCGTCCTGTACCCGGCTTTGGCGGACAGCTCAACGACAAAGCAGTCTTCGGCGTGCCGCCGGAAGCGGAGGTGATGGTCACCTACACTGAAACGGCCCACACCTTCGCCGATGGCGAGCCGTATACGCTGCGCAAGCCCGAAATTACGCTGGTCAATCCGTACAGCGACCTTCCCGGCGATGTCTTGTTGTCACCGCGGGTAGCTTTGCCGGTGTTTGGGCGCGGCCTGCTGGAGGCCATCCCGGAGGCGACCATTCTGGCCCTGGCCGACGAAGCCGATGCCGACGGCGACGGTATTTCCGGCAGACCAAACTATGTGTACGACTTCACCGCAGAGGCGACCGTACTCGGCAGATTTGGCTGGAAAGCGAATGCTCCTACCTCGCTGCAACAAACCGCGGGGGCATATCACGATGATATGGGTGTCACCAATCCCATATTTCAGAGAGAAAACTCTTTTGGCCAGCAACAAGCCGACACCCTTGCCGACGATCCGGAAATCGACTCAGAGACCCTGGATGTGGCGACGTTCTACATCCAAACTTTGGCGGTGCCAGCCCGGCGCGACATCGACGACCCGCAGATAGCGCGCGGCGAGCAACTGTTTCGCGATGCGCAGTGCAGCGCCTGTCACACGCCGACTCTGGAGACCGGTGTGCTGCCCGGCGTGCCCGAAGTCTCGAACCAGAAAATCCAACCGTTCACCGATATGCTGCTGCACGATATGGGAGAGGGCCTGGCGGATGGTCGGCCGGATTATCGGGCAGATGGAGGCGAGTGGCGTACGCCGCCGCTTTGGGGCATCGGGCTGACGCGCGTGGTCAACGATCACACCTTTTTTCTGCACGACGGCAGGGCGCGCAATTTGATCGAAGCCATCATGTGGCACGGCGGCGAGGCCGAAGATTCACGCGATTTCGTCAACAATATGTTGAAAGAAGATCGCGAAGCGCTAATTGCTTTCCTGCAATCTTTGTAATCCAAACTTAGAGGGACTATCATGGACTGTTACAAACTTCTCGCCGGGAATGTGCGGAATAACCACGTCTATATGTGTCCGTCCGCGAAATTTCATGTGCGTTACCGAAACGTCGAGTTCAGGTTTTCTCGGGATGGGTTTATGAAACTATCGGAAGTGTTGAATGACGCACAAATACGCCTTCGCCACGACAATAAGCAGACCGCTTTGTGTGTCACACTCGGATTTGTAACGCTGACGATCCCCAAATCTGAAATTCATGAATTGGCTGACATGGTCAATCAAGCGCTCTCTGCCGCTTACGATTTGAAACACATTGCCGGGAATCGCAGAAATTAAACAAAATAGAGTCCAGCTAAATAGAATGATTTTAGTTCGTTTTCAGACACTGTTCTGTCTCATCCTACTCCTGCCCGTCATCCTGATGGCGCAGTCACAAGATGCCAGCATCAGAGGCGTGGTAAGAGACAACAAAGGAGCGCCCATCCCCGGCATCAATATCGTGCTCCAAGGCGCCGGCAAAGGCGCGGCCACGGACGCCGAAGGCCGATTTGCAATCGAAGGCATTCCACCGGGGACGTACGAGCTGGTCATTTCCGGCATCGCTTATCAGAAACAGACGCAACCGGTCATCCTGAGTGCCGGACAAACCCTGAAGTCGGACATCCGGCTGCAAGAGCACGTCCTGCAAATGGATGAGGTGGTGGTCACCGGCAAATCAGAAGCTGAGAAGCTGCGGGAAACCGGGTATGCCGTGGAGGTCATCACAACCAAAGAACAAAAGAATCTTACGACGAACGTCAATCAGATGCTCAAGAGGACGGCAGGCATTCATATTCGCGAAGCCGGCGGCGTCGGGTCCGGGTTCACGTTGTCTCTGAACGGCCTGTCGGGAAATCAGATCCGCTATTTCATCGATGGCATCCCGATGGAGAATTTCGGTTCCGCCCTGACTTTGAACAACTTTCCGGTTAACCTCATCGACAACATCGAAGTCTACAAGGGCGTAGTCCCGATTGCCCTCGGCGCCGACGCTTTAGGCGGGGCGGTCAACATCACGACGGCTTCCCGCAGGCAGTCATTTCAGGAAATTGCCTACTCTCCCGGCTCCTTCAACTCGCATAAGGCCTCGACCAATTTGCAATTTGCGAATAACGAGCGGGGACACTACGTCAGGCTCTCCGCTTTCTTCAACCATTCGGACAACACCTACCGCATGAAGAACGTCCCGCTCTTCGATCCCGAACTGGGCAACAGCTCTGGCGCAATCAGCACACGGCGGTTTCACGACGACTACACCTCCGGTATGGCCTACTTAGAAGCCGGGTTGCTGGATAAGAAGCTCGCAGACCGGTGGTCTTTGGGATTCACCGGCGCTTTCAACAAGAAGAACCAGCAGCATCCGGACAATAATATCAATCGGGTGTTCGGTGAATTTCACACCAAGAACCAGACCCTCCTGCTGTCCACATCCTACAGAAAACAGCTCGAACAGCTCGGTCTCAAAGGCTATATCATGACCGGCAGAATCGTGGAAAGCGTGGTGGACACCAGCTCGAAAAAGTACAACTGGGCCGGCGAGTTCGTCGTACGGCAACCGGACGACCCCAAAGGCGAGCTGTTCGAACGCCGGTCGTTTTTGGAATTAACCGATTTCGTGCTGCGAAGCAACCTCGGCGCAGATTACGAAATCAATCGTCACCATGAGCTGAGCCTGAGCTTCAGCCAAAACTATCTGAAGCGCACCGGCCAAGATCATGTCAACCAATTCAACCGCGCATTCGAAGCTCCGAATTTTATCCACAAAAACCTCCTGGGACTCGCGTACACGTTCAAGACGCATCAGGAAAGGCTAACGGCTACTGCTTTTGCCAAACAATACTGGTACAACGGCAAGATCATCACACAGGATTTTCAGGACAACGACGTCATCACCAGGCCGGCGCTGAATAGCACCGGATACGGCGCTGTGTTTACCGGGCACGCGGCCAGAGGCTTGCAGCTAAAGGCTTCTTTCGAGAAAACGGTTCGCATACCGGAGAGCTTTGAAATCCTGGGGGACGGCATCTACATCCTGCCGAATCCCGCGCTCTCGCCTGAAAAAAGCCACAACGCCAATCTCGGCCTGCGCCTCGGCAAAGATTTCAAGAAGTTCGATTTCGAGTCTGAAGTCAATTATTTCTATCGCTTTTCCAAAGACTTCATCCGGTTCAACCCTTTGGGGCCGTTCGGGGCCTACGAAAATCTCAACAATGTCAGGTCAACGGGTATAGAAGCAAGTCTGAACATCAACTATGACGACTTCGTTTTGCTCAACACCAATCTTACCTATCAGGACCTCACCGATCGAACCGAGTTTGACGAAGGGCTTCCGAACACCAACTACAAAAGCAGGATACCGAACACGCCTTACTTCTTCGGCAATGCCCGGTTTGGCATCAATCTCGGCAAGAAATGGTTGAAGAGCCGGCTGATTTTGTATTGGCATACCCGCTATGTTCACGAGTTTTTCCTGACCTGGGAGAATCTCGGAAGCGCAGACGGCAAGAACATCATCCCCGGCCAGCTTACGCACGACTTACAGATTGACTATGCCATCATGAACGGCAGGTACAATCTGTCCTTTTCCTTGAACAACATCACCGATGCGCGGGTCTACGACAACTTCAACATCCAAAAGCCCGGAAGGGCTGTTTCGGTTAAACTGAGATACTTCTTAAAATAACTACTTATAGAAAGGAGTGGAAACATGAACAACAAACTGACTTCATACCTGCTGGCTGTTGCGACAAGCTGCCTTGCTTTGTGGGCCTGCGGAAGTGATGATGCTCCGACAGGCCCAAACACCACACAAACCGATTCCGGCATCTCCATGTCTTTGAAAACCACCAGCGGCGATGAAACCGAATTCATCATTACCAAGGCAGATATCATGTCCGGGGAAATATCTGCAGTGGGAACCGGCATCGAGCAAACCGGCTGGCGCTTTTATTATCCGGTGGGCAAAACGCTGTTTTCGTCGGGATTCAGTGTGGATAATCAAATGGCAGGCTATGCCAGAAACGCGGACGGCGGGATCGTCAAAATAGGCGAATTTATTTTTGAAAACGCCCTGGAGATGTTCGGCGAATCGGACGACGACCAAACCTTGCTGGCCATGGAAATCCCGCGCGCAGGCTTCGCCAACCGGCGCCTGCATTTCGTGGATGTCAATACCGTATTTGTAAAAAAGATCGTCGGTACGCGCATTTTCGAATCCACGACCGATTCGCTGGTGGCATGGCCGACAGCATTGCAGGTGAGAGGCGATAAATTATTCATTCCGTTCCATATCCTCGACGCCAAGGGATTCTTTACCACGCCGCGGGCCGACACCGCCTATGTCGCAGTGTATGCCTATCCGGAGGTAGGAACCGAACCGGAAAAGATCATCAAGGACCCGAGAACATCGAATATCGGTGTCAACGGCGCTACCACCGGACTGATCGAAGCGGAGAACGGAGATGTGTATTCTTTCTCCTGCGGCGCCGAGATGGCGGGCTTTGGCCCGGCATCGACCAAACCGTCGGCCATTCTGAGAATTCGAAGCGGAGAGACGGAGTTCGATCAATCCTACTTCTTTGATATTGAAGCGGCAACCGGCGGCGGCAAGATTTTCTGGTTCGATTATGTGGGCGACAATAAAGCCATTGCCCGCATCCTGACACACGATAACGGCGGCATCTGGACTGCTTTCGGCAGGGATGTTTTCAACCAGGAATTAGTGATCATTGACCTGGTGAACCAAACGGTTACGGATGTCGCCAACGTGCCGTTGCATGCCAAACGCTATTCTTCTCCGGTACTGGCAGAAGACGGCAAGGTCTTCGTAAGCATCGAAACGGCCACAGAGGCGCACGTGTACGAGGTCGACATCGCCAGTGCTACCGCGACCAAAGGCGCGAAAATCAACGGCAAGACCATTAAGGGATTTTACAGGCTGTAATCAGCCTGGTGCAGGAATGATCCTGACAGGATTCGAAACCCTGTCAGGGTTGGTCAATAAGATATAGGACATTCACTTATGTCAGAAAAAAGACCTCCACGCAATCGTTTCCGCGGACTGATCCGAAAAGTACACATGGTGCTCGGTCTGGCCATCGGACTGGTGGTTTTCATCGTAGCAGTGACTGGCTGCCTGTGGGTATTTCAGGAGGAAATCGGAAGCATCACTGCCGGAGACCGCACGGTAGAGAAAGAGGCGAGGCCTGTCATCACACCCACGAAAGCCAAACAAGTCGCAGAAGCCGTCTTTCCCGGCAGGAGCCTTCACGGAGTCCTGTACGGCAGTGAGGTCGAGGCCGTGGAAGTGATCTTTTACGAAGCCGACCCGGAATTTTACCGTGCGGTTTTTCTCAACCCTTACAGCGGAGAAGTCATCGAAACAGAAGACTACCTGTCCGGCTTTTTTGCTTTTGTCCTCGACGGCCATCTGAACTTGTGGCTGCCTCCGGCCGTCGGCAGCCAGATTGTCTCATGGTCCTGCCTGATATTTGTATCGATGCTGATTACAGGCATAATCTTGTGGTGGCCGCGCAATACGCGCAACCGAAAACAACGCTTCCGCTTTCTCTGGAAATCCACGACACGATGGAAACGTAAGAATTTCGACCTGCACGCCGTCGTTGGTTTCTATGCGAGTATCCTGGCTTTGCTGGCAGCATACACAGGGTTAGTAATGGCCTTTGAGTGGTTTGAAAAGGTCACCTATGCAGCGCTTGGTGGAGATAAATCAGTGGTTTTCACCATTCCCGACGGCGCCTCACGTCCTCTTGATGCCAACCACGCTCTAGCGCCTATCGATCAGCTTCTGCCCAAATTGCAAACCGAATTCCCGCAGGCAGAGCAGTTCGAGCTCCATTATCCCCACACCGACTCAGCGAGCATTTATGTAGAAATAACGCATGAACGAGGCGTCTTTTACAGCTCCGATTACCGCTTCTACGACCAGCACACCCTGGCGGAAGTGGAAACCCCGAGCGTCTACGGCAAATACGAAAACGCCGATTTCCCCGACAAGGTCATCCGCATGAATTATGACATCCACGTCGGCGCGATTCTGGGCCTGCCTGGCAAGATACTCGTCTTTCTTACCAGCCTGGTGGTTGCCAGCCTGCCCGTGACCGGCTCGATGCTCTGGTGGGGGCGCGGGAAGAAAGGAAACGAAAGAATACACGCGAAAGCAAATCAGCAGGAGCTGTTTGAGGAAAGAAGGATCAATGCCCGAGACGACCACTTTATCCCATCAAAACATGAGAAGAGGTTAGACATACGCTATGATGAATCAAATCAATAATCAACCGGGTGCGAATCAGCCCGGCCACTGGGTTCTGGCTAAGGTGGGCAAGCGCGTTCTTCGACCGGGCGGCAAAGAGCTGACCATGAAGCTCATGGAACACCTCAGTATTTCTTCGAATGATGATGTAGTCGAATTTGCGCCCGGATTGGGTTTCACCGCGGCGCTGGCTTTGGCCAGAAAACCCAAATCGTACACGGGTGTTGAGCTGAGTGAAGAAACTGCACATTTTTTACGAAACAAAATATCCGGAGAGGCCCAAAGAATCATCGTGGGAAATGCGGCGGATTCAACCCTCCCCGAAAACTCAGCGGACAAAGTGTATGCTGAGGCAATGCTCACTATGCAGACAGACAAACAAAAAGCCGCGATAGTTGCCGAAGCGTACCGCATTTTGAAATCAGGTGGGCGCTATGGGATACATGAGTTAAGTCTAAAGCCTGACGACATCGATGAAAACACAAAGTCACAGATCCAGCGTGACCTCGCCAGGGTTATTAAGGTCAACGCCCGTCCCTTGACTTCAACTGAGTGGGGGACAGTTCTCGAAGATAAGGGTTTTGCGGTGAAGCATATAGAGACAAATCCCATGCACCTCCTCGAGCCGAAGAGGAT
>CAZVSL010000154.1:0-1001 GCA_964629935.1 uncultured Calditrichaceae bacterium
GTATCTACCTGAGAAATGAAGCCTCCTTCCTGAGAAATGAAGCCTCCTTCCTGAAAAATAAAGGCATCTTCCCGCAAAAAGGCGGTATCGTACCAGACTATGAAGCCGCCTCCGGAAACATGACAGCATGCTCCCCCGACTATGAAGCCGCTCTCCTGAAACCCCGTGAGATATTCTATCTCATCGGATAATCCTTGAGATCCAAGAGTTCTCTCACCGGGTAAATCCCAATCCCCAATGTCCGAAATCCTAAACGGCCCGATCACCTTGAAGGCTGCCGTTTTGGAAAGTGTAAGTTCGGTCATTCGATATTATTTAATCCGACTTGATCATAAGAATGCCCTTCGCGTAACGAAACCTCACCCCTGCATCATCTCCTTCACTCGCCTCGAAAGCCGGGTGCGCTCATCCTTGCCCGGGTCTTGCTGGGCGGTCATCTGTACCGGCAGCTCGCTGAGATCAAAGGCATCGACTTGCACGGCTTCGGTGCGGGCGGTTTCGGTTTGCTGCAGGAGTTCGAACTCATCTTCTGTGATGATGGCTTTGTCGCGCGCCTGCTGCATGAGCGCTTCTGCGCTGAGGGATTTGTCCAGGTCGCCGGATTTCGTGGCCTGCCGCAATTTTTTGAACACAGGTTGGCTTTCCAGCGCCAGGGTGAAGGCGCGTTCGAGTTTGCTGAGCGGCTCGCTCGGTTCCCGCGGTATGTAGATGCCGTCCGTGAGGGCGTCGCGCGCGGCGCCGGTTTCCTGCATGGCCCGGGCGACCCGGCTGCCGAGCTTGTCGGAGGGTTTCCTGCCCAGGGGATTGAGGCGCAGCCAGAGCGCCGCCGGGCCGGTCAGGATTCTGACGCTGGGCGCCGGGTAGTTCTGGCAGATGCCCTCGAGCGCGCTTTGAATCCGGTGCAAGGCGTGCTGCACACCCCAGTGCACAAAGGGCAAGTCGGCCTGCTGCCGGCCGCGGGCTTCGAATTTGCGCAGTACGCAGGTAGCAAGATAGAGCCA
>CAZVSL010000154.1:1011-3335 GCA_964629935.1 uncultured Calditrichaceae bacterium
GGACAGCACATCGGCAAAGCGGCCGGAGAGTTTTTCCTTTTTCTTGAGCTCAGCGCCCAGTGAGAGCAGCGACAGGTCTGCCAGCAAGGCAAAGGTCGCCGCGGCCCACGACAGTTTGCGATAATATTTGGCGGTCGGGCCGCTCACCGGCGCGCGCGTCAGGCGGCCGCGGCTCAGGCTCAGCAGGGTGCAGCGGAAGGCGTTGCGCACCACCATGCCGACGTGGCCCCAGAGCGCGGCGTCGAAGGCGGCCACATCCTGCGCCTGCGCTGCCTGCATTTCGCGCAGGGCGTAGGGATGGCTGCGGATCAGCCCCTGCCCGAAAACGATAAGCGAGCGCGTGACGACATTGGAGCCTTCCACGGTGATGGCGATGGGCGCGGCGATATATTTATGCCCCAGCAAATTGTTGGGACCGAGAATGATGCCGGCGCCGCCCAGCAGGTCCATGGCATGGTTGATGATCGTGCGGTTGAATTCGCTGGTCTGGTACTTGGCGATGGCGGAGATGACCGCCGGCTTGTTGCCGCGGTCGACAGCGCCGCAGGTGAAGCGGCTGAGGCCATCCATGAGATAGGTCAGGCCGCCGATGGGTGCGAGCAGCTCCTCCACGCCCTCGAATCTGCCGATGGGCAGGCCGAACTGCTGCCGTACCGTGGCATAGGCGCCCGCCACCCGGCTCGCCAGTTTGGCGCCGCCGCTGTTGAGCGCCGGCAGAAACACGGCGCGCCCGGCAGCCAGCGTCTCCATGAGCATGCCCCAGCCCCGGCCCGCCTGCTCCGGCCCGCCAATGATCTGGTTGACCGGGACCACGACATCATGGCCTTCAGTGGGTGAATTGATAAACGGGATGCCCAGCGGATCATGCCTCTGGTCGACGACCACGCCGTCGCAGTTGGTCGGCACCAGGGCACAGGTGATGCCGGGGGTCTCACCTTTACCGAGCAGGTTGTGCGGGTCTTTGAGCTGGAACGCCAGCCCCAACACCGTGGCCACGGCGCCGAGCGTGATGTAGCGTTTGTTCCAGTTCAGCCGAAGGTAGAGCTGGCCGTCTTCACCTTTGAACACCTCGCCGGTGGAGCTGATGGAGGCAGCGTCTGAGCCGGCTTTGGGTTCGGTGAGCGCGAAGCAGGGAATTTCATCGCCCTTTGCCAGCCGCGGCAGATAGCTTTCCTGCTGCTCTTTGGCGCCGTAATGGATCAGCAGCTCTGCCGGGCCGAGCGAGTTCGGCACCATCACGTCTACCGCCAGCGGAATGCTGTGCGAGCCGAGCTTCGCGATCACGGCGTTCATGGCTGTCGAAGAAAATCCCAGCCCGCCATATTTTTCCGGGATCACCATGCCGAAGAAGCGCTCTTGCTTGAGATAGTCCCATACTTCTGCCGGCAGGTCCTGGCGTTGGTGCACCTCCCAGTCGCTGGTCATGCGGCAAGCTTCCTGCACCGGACCGTCGAGGAACGCTCGCTCCTTTTCGGTGAGCTCCGGATAGGATTCTTGCAGAATCTTGCCAAAATCCGGTTTGCCGGAGAAGAAGTCTTGCTCGATCCAGCTTGTGCCGGACTCCAGGGCGACGCGTTCGGTCTCTGAAATCCTGGGTAACAGACCCAGAGCTGAAATAATCCTCACAATGGGTGTGGAGATCAAGGTCCGGCGCAGGGGCGTGATATTGAACGCCAGCGCGACCAGAGCGAACACAACCCAGAGCCACGGCGGTGCAGCAAGCGTCCACAGCGCGCCAAACGTGATCACGCTCCAGAGCCACAATGGCGCACCGGTGTAACCCAGAATTATGACGAAAAGAAGGATACCGGCAACGATTGCAGCCGCCGGCGCACTAGTGAAATAACCGAATAGGATCATATCGTCTCTCTCTCCTTTGATGAGCCATCCTGTTCCAACCGTAATGTTACGTTTCCACCGCAAAGCTTTTTTTAACCACTCTACTGCAAAGCTTTTTTAACCACGAAGACACAAAGAAGCACTAAGGTTCACCAAGATATTTTTGATCTGTGACGATCCGTGTGAGCCGTGCGATCCGTGTTGCAACCGCAAGGCTTTTTGAACCACGAAGGCACAAAGAAGCACTAAGGTTCACCAAGATATTTTTGATCTGTGACGATCCGTGTGATCTGTGTGATCCGTGTTCCAACCGCACAGCTTTTTTTAACCACGAAGGCACAAAGAAGCACTAAGGTTCACTAAGATATTTTTGATCTGTGACGATCCGTGTGATCTGTGTGATCCGTGTTGCAACCGCAAAGCTTTTTTTAACCACGAAGGCACAAAGAAGCACTAAGGTTCACCAAGATATTTTTGATCTGTGA
>CAZVSL010000154.1:3435-11877 GCA_964629935.1 uncultured Calditrichaceae bacterium
TCTGTGACGATCCGTGTGATCTGTGTGATCCGTGTTGCAACCGCAAAGCTTTTTTAACCACGAAGACACAAAGAAGCACTAAGGTTCACCAAGATATTTTTGATCTGTGACGATCCGTGTGATCCGTGCGATCCGTGTTGCAACCGCAAAGCTTTTTTGAACCACGAAGACACAAAGAAGCACTAAGGTTCACTAAGATATTTTTGATCTGTGACGATCTGTGTGATCTGTGCGATCCGTGTTCCACCCGCAAAGCTTTTTGAACCACGAAGACACAAAGAAGCACTAAGGTTCACCAAGATAAAAACAGAATGATGGCCTAATAGCGTATGCCGATGGAGCTTTCTTTGTGGTCTTAGTGTTTTTCTTTGTGTCTTGGTGGTATGACAAAGCGGGTTAACCACTAAAGTTTTTTTTTCTTCGTGTCTTAGCGGTAAACACATATCTTAGTGGTCAACAGCCATTACGCAAACAACCCGGATGGCTCGCCGAATTTGCCTTTGAACACAAATTCATCGAACGGCCGGCGCTTGCGTTCTTTGTCGGTGTCGGCTTCTTCTTCATCCACGTAGCCCAAGGCCATGGCTGCCACAGGCTGGTAGCCTGCCGGAATATCAAACAGCGCTATCGCTTTCTCGCTATCGAAGCCGGCCATTTGATGCACGTAGAGGCCCAGGTCTGTCGCTTCCAGGATGAGGTTGCCCATAGCCAGACCGACATCGTGAAAGGCGTGAGGATTGGGTTTGTGATTCTTGTCAAAGTGTAGTTTGGTCACAGAAAGCATCAGGACCGGGGCCTGTTCTGCCCATTTGCGGTTGGCCTGCGCCAGGCAGGACAGCATTCGTTTGAACGCTTCTTCATTTTCCTTAAGCGCCACCATAAAGCGCCAGGGCTGTTCGTTGTATGATGACGGCGCCCATCTTGCGGCTTCAAAAAGACGGCGCAGGACATCCGGCGTAACCTTGCGCTCTGAGAAGGCGCGCGGACTCCATCTGCGTTCTATCAATCGATGCACTTTATATTCTGTATCTGCCGGGTTTAACATCTGAGTTTCCTCCTTAAATCGAAATTCGTAAACCGGAAATCGGACTTGAGGCTGCGGTTTGCGGTTTTTCGAATTACGCGTCTTACATATTACAGTTATTACAGTATATTTTCCCCGCCACGATTTCATTGCGTTATGAAACGCATGAATAAACCGTCCCCACGCTTACTAACCTGGTTTATCGTGCAAATATTTCGCCAGCAAAGTCTGAGCATGATTGCGACCGTGAAACGATGTTCACAGGCTGATTTGGGCGCCAAACAGTATTGTCGTATTGCCCGATTTTCAGGTTCGAGTGTGTACATTTGGTACGTATTGCGCTGCTGAGTCCCAGAGGAGAGGGTCGGTGTTCACGCTTTAGCGTGGTTATTTTTTGCTCTTGTTTTGCCCTTCCCAGCCCTGCAAGCTGAAGCTTGAACATCGACACCCCGGCTTCGTTAAAGCATTGTACTATTCTTGCATACTTGACGCGGCATACGCGGCCTTGCGTACCTAACGTTCACACTGTGAGGAATATTTCTCGTTGTGCTGTCGTTTGCCAACATGAAATATTTTGCTGGTCACAGAGCATTACAAGCGCAATTCGTGGATTGTCGGTGGGATCGACCTGCTGGCACGCGGGTTGCAAAAAGCATAGTAAACTAAACTGGTCCGGAAAAATGCTGAAGACACTAAGAAGATACACGCACTGGTTGCACACACAGTGGCCAGCGGGCAGCGTAGAGAAATTGCCGCAGGTCAGGGAGGATGGCTCGACCAACGTTCCCGGGTTGTATATTACCGGTGATTTGCGCGGCGTGCCCTTGCTCAAGCTGTCTTCGGACACAGGTGCGCGTGCGGTGCAGACAATTCTGGCAGACGATCAATTTCGCAAGCAGCGTGACCAGGGTGACGGCCGGCAAATGCTCGACCTGGTTATTGTGGGCGGAGGCGTTTCCGGCATGGCCGCTGCGCTCGAAGCCAAAAAGTCAGAGCTGTCTTTCAAGATACTGGAAGCCAACGAGCCGTTTTCAACCATCGTCAATTTTCCGAAGGGCAAGCCTATTTACACCTATCCCAAGGCCATGACGCCGGCCGGCGACTTGCAGCTTGAGGCAGAGGTCAAAGAGGATTTGGTGCAGGAGCTGCGGCAGCAGACCCTGGAGCAGGGTATTCAGCCCAGGCTGGAGCGGGTGGACAAAGTTACACGCCGCAACGGTCACTTCGAAGTCCACTTGCAGGAGGGCGAAACCCTGACGGCCTGGCGTGTGATTCTGGCGGTGGGCCGTTCCGGCAACCATAGAAGATTGGATGTGCCAGGCGAAGACAAAGACAAAGTTTACAACCGTTTGTTCGACCCTTCCGATTATTGCGATCAACGTATATTGGTGGTCGGCGGCGGCGACAGCGCGATCGAGACCGCTATCGCCCTGGCGCAATGCGGTGCTGAAGTTTCTCTGTCGTATCGCCGGAGCGAGTTCTCCAGACCCAAACCCGAAAACATCGAGGGGCTGAAAAAGCTGGTCTCCGAACCGGATGCTGATGTGGCCATCGAGACGCCGGTCTCGGAGCGCGTCAACACCAGTGTGGGTGACTATCTCAAGGAACGGCGGAAAAAGGGCAGCGTGCGCCTGCTTATGAGCACCGAAGTCAAGGCCATCGACGATGATGAAGTCACGTTTGTGGACGACAACGACAACGAGTTCAAAATTGACAACGACGTTGTCTTCACCATGATCGGGCGTGAACCGCCGCTGGATTTCCTGCGGCGCTGCGGGGTCAAGATTCGCGGTGAAATGCATGCGCGCCACTGGCTTGGCCTGACTTTGTTCGTCTTGTTCTGCCTGTTTCTATACAATTGGAAAGCCGGCGGAAGTCTGAACCAGAGCTTTAGCGAGAATGGCTGGTTTCCCCATAATGTGCCGGAGCTCGTCGCCGGCGCCGGCGGCTGGATAGCGCAGCAGGCTGAGGATCCGTCGACCTTTATCGGAATGATGCAAGTTACGCTGGGCCAACCGGGATTCTATTACAGCCTGGCTTATACGCTCCTGGTCCTTATTTTCGGCATCCGCAGGATCCGGCGCAGAAAGACGCCGTATGTCACAGTGCAGACCTGGGTGCTGACAGGGATTCAGGCGCTGCCGCTGTTTTTGTTGCCGTATTTCATCCTGCCCTATTTGGGCAACAACGGTTTCTTCGAAGCCGGTTTCGCCAAAACCGTCGCCGACGGCCTGTTTCCTGAGGTGGATTATGGCCATGGCCGCGAATACTGGCGCGCCACCGGTCTGATTCTGGCCTGGCCCTTGTTTATCTGGAATGTATTCACTGCGCAGCCTATGATGTGGTGGCTGGCGATCAGTGTGGTGCAGACATTGGTCTTCATTCCGCTGATCATCTATTTTTGGGGCAAAGGCGCCTATTGTGGCTGGATTTGCTCGTGCGGTGCGTTGGCGGAGACCCTCGGCGACGCCCATCGTGAAAAGATGGTGCACGGCGCTCTCTGGAATCGGGTGAACATGGTGGGACAGGCCATCCTCGGCATCGCGGTGGTAATGTTGATCTTTCGCATCATCAGTTGGGTCTGGCCGGAGTCCGGCCCGGGTGCGGCCATGGCCGGCCTTTACCAGGGTATGCTGAGCGACTGGCAGATTCTCGGCGTGCAGCTCAACTATCAGTGGGCTATCGATTTGTTCCTGGCCGGCGTTATCGGCTATGGCTTTTACTTCTGGTTTAGCGGCCGCGTCTGGTGCCGCTTTGCCTGCCCGCTGGCAGCTTTGATGCACATCTACGCCCGTTTCAGTCGTTTCCGGATTCTGGCGGACAAGAAGAAGTGCATTACGTGCAATGTTTGTACTTCGGTTTGTCACCAGGGTATCGATATCATGAATTTCGCCAACAAAGGTTTGCCGATGGAAGACCCGGAATGCGTGCGCTGCAGCGCCTGCGTGCAGTCCTGTCCGACCGGCGTGCTGCAGTTTGGCCAGGTTGACCGCAAGACCGGAGACGTCATCAAGATAGACAAACTCGCTGCCTCGCCTGTGCTCATGCGCGAGGAAACGGCGCAGATGAGCAGAGAGGAAGCGGTCGCGTCATAAGCCTTCCGGATGCGCCCTTCGAGACTTCTTGATGATGAATTTTTTGGATAAAACTAAACCGAAGAGGAAACTTTGAGTCTTCAGCTTTATATAAGCCACTGTATAAAAATGAATGCAGAACGTGCGAGATGAAATGTGAGTGAATAAGAACTAAGGAGGAATGCATGTCGGAAAAAGTTAATGACAGCATCATTGTGAAGGGTAAAGTAGAGGACATCTATGATCTGTGGGCGGACTTCGAGAATTTTCCCAACTTTATGGAGCCGTTGGAATCGGTTCAGAAAACTGGTGAGCGCCGCAGTCATTGGGTTGTGAATGGTCCGTTTGACCAGAAAATAGAGTGGGACGCCGAGACCACGACTTTAGAGCCAAACAAGCGCATCGCCTGGAATAGCGTTGGCGGCGATGTTAAAACCACCGGACAGGTTACGTTCACTGCCCTGCCGGGCGAGCAAACTCAGGTGAACGTAACCTTGCAATATGCGCCGGAGCAAACTGTGTCGTCGGTGATGGCGGCGCCGCTGCTGAGCGACCCCGAACAAAAATTGCAGGATAGTTTGCGTAATTTCAAGAAATATGCTGAAGAACAATACAGCGAATAGGCAAACAGGAGGTGTATCATGGCAGTATGTGACGTATGTGGCAACGATTATGATAAGGCATTTGAAGTCGTTATGGAAGGGGAGACCCATACTTTCGATAGTTTTGAATGCGCCATCCATGCGCTTGCGCCGACGTGTGACCATTGTGGCTGCAGGATTGTTGGCCATGGCGTGGAAACCGAAGGCGCCATGTTTTGCTGTGCCCATTGTGCCAGTGAGGTAGGCGTGGAGGAGCTGACGGATCGGGTTTGACGGCTTACATTAGACCATGCTGCCTGCTAAAAACATGCAGGGACAAGCTTTAGCCGGAATTCCCGTGGCAATTGCGCAGAGGTTCCCGTTTAAAATCCGCGGGAGTGACATTTGTGCCCCGTTTTCGGCCAGACACTGGTTAAGTTAGCTCCCTGCCAGTACCGCTTCCGCTTCCATCTCCACCAGATACGCGTCCCCGATCAGCTCAGCCTGCACCAGCGTATTCGCTGGCTGAATTTCGCGAAAGCGTTCGCCATGGACGCGCGCGACAGCCTCCCAGTCGGCGGCGTTGCGCACAAATACGCGCGTGCGGATGATGTCTTGCAACTGTCCGCCGAGTGACTGAATCGCGCCTTCGATTTTATCGATGATAAAGTGGGTTTGCGCGGCTGCATCGGAGCCGCCGATGGCGCGCTCGCCGTGTGTCGCCGTGGTGCCGGATACAAGAATACGGTCGCCATATCGAACCGCCCGACTGAAGCCGGCGAGGTCTTCCCACACGGTGCCGCTCAGAACTTTGCTGCGGCCGCCGGCTGCCGGTTTCGCCTCATAGGGCAGCGGCATGGATTCCAGGTGGTGGCTCAGGTCGCCGGAAGCGGTAAGAAATGGCGGCTTGCGATATTCGTCGCCACAATCGCCCGGAATGGGTTTCAGCTTTGCCAGGGCATTGTCAATTTCGGCATGACTATCCTTGTTAAGTGCGAATTCAAACAGACGCAGATTGTCGCGGATATGGGCGCTTTCACCAAGCCGGGCGCCAATGATCACGCCGGCCACAGCAGGCTGCTCGAGGATGAAGCGGCTGGCGACATTGGCCATGGCAACGCCGTGTTTTTCGGCGACATGTTGCAACGTCTTGAGCAGATTCTGAAAGACCTGCCAACCGCCTGCCGTATCGATGAATCGTTTATACTTCATCTGAGACCAGGTTTTCAGTTCGTGCTCACCCGGCTCCGGTTTACCCAGCCAGCGCTCGGTCAAAAATCCACCAGCGATGGTCCCAAAAGCCAATATTTTGATGCCGTGGCGCTGGCACAGCTCCAGCATGCCGTGACGGGCGCGTTGATCCAGCAAAGAGAAGCATATCTGATTCGATATTACTTCGATGCCGCTGTTGCGCACAATATTGAGATGTGCTGTATCAAAGTTGGTGACGCCCAGGTGACGGATGAGCCCTTCATGTTTCAGCTCCTGCAACCAGAACAGACCATCGAGATAACCCGGGTCGGCGTAGTTCCAGGCGTGGAATTGCAGCAGGTCGAGGCTGTCGCTTTGCATGCGGTCGAGTGCGCGCTGCACAGCGGCACGTACGTCATCTTTGTTGACCCGGCCCGGCGTTGGCACCCATTTCGTCAGGAGCTGGACCTCATGCGCATGCTGCTTGCGAAAGACGCCGGCGATCTCTTCTGCCGAGCCGTAGTGGTCGGCCATATCAAATGTAGTGAAACCGGCATCCACATAAGGTTGCATCGCTGCGGCTGTGGCTTTCGCATCCAGTTTTTGTCTTTGACGTTCCATGTCTGCGATCTGCCACAGTCCGGTCAGGACGCGGGAGATGGTGAAGCCGGGCGCCAGCTCACAGCGCTCTGGTTGTGTTTTCATAAATGCAAATTCTCCTGAGAATTAAGATAGTATAAGGTATAAGGTATAAGGTATAAGGTATAAGTATAGGGTATAGGGTCTGTGGCATAAGTTGCAGTATTCGATTCCCATTTTCGGTTGCGGCTTTGTAGAAAAAGACGATTATTTGTTATCTGGCAGGCCAATGGTCATTCCGGCGGCAATGTTGCAAACAGCGCCTTGACGTCGACGCCGCTGCGCCGCAGTTTTTGCAGCTCGCGCAAATAAATCAATGTTGCGATGGCCATCACACCAAGCCAGACAGGTGTGGAATGAAAATACCAGGCACTAACTTGTGCCGAGAGATCTTTCCAGATGTGTATCAGCAAAAATCCACCCAGCATCACAACACCCAATGCGGCCAGGGGAATCTGAGCGCGGCGCGACGAAAATACGCGGACTTGCCGGGCCAGCTCCGGGTTGCGTTTCGGTAGCCACAGAACTGACATGCACATCAGCAAGAAGTTCACCAGCATGGAGGTGACAAGAATGTCCACACCCAGAAAGAAGTCGCCGGCGAGATGGCTGCCCACAATACCGACGCTGGCCATCATGCCGCTAAGGACAATGGCCACATGGGGCGTGTGCCAGCGCTGATGTACGTTCGCAACCCGCTTCGGAAAAATGCCGTCCTCAGCCCAGGCAAACATCAGGCGCGATACGGCCAGCAGCATGGCCGGCAAATCATTGATTAACGCCACAGCCGCTCCGGATACGATCAGCACGGTCCAGCCTGCCGGCAGCAGATAACCCAATAGTCCCGGCGCCGTCAGATCCCGGCTTGACGCCTGCTCTGCGATGTAATGCCACGGCACGGCGTGATAGACCGCAGCCGTAAAGAGCATATAGAATGTCCCAACAGTAACCACTGCAATGGCGATGGCGAGCGGCAAAGCCCGCCCCGGATTGCGCGCCTCACCGCCAGCCTGCGCGATGGAGTCAAAGCCGATAAAGCTGGAAAACAGCACGGCCGCCGCCGCGAGATAGGTAGCAAGGCTGAATTGGGATGGCAGAGAACCGGATATGTCCCGGCCCTCACGCGCCAGCAATTCCGCCGCAAAATCTTGTTGGTCGTGTGCAAAACCAGCCACGATGACGACGGCGCCCAGCGCGAACATGAGAAACATCAACGGTATCAGCGTGCGCTCATACAATCGCACGCCGCGCAGGTTGATGGCCACGAATATCCATAAGAAGGCCAGAGAAATAATAAGCCGCACAGCGCCTGTGTTCAGCAGGGTTGCCATATTTTGCCAACCCACGGCAGCCACGATGTCGCGCAGAAACGGCACGATGACATAAGATACCACGCCGATGGCAATGGAGAGCCCGAACCACTGCGAGAAGCTGGCCACAAAGCCGAGATAGGGATTGAGCGCGCGGCTGGCATAGACATAGCTGCCGCCAGCACGCGGCATGGCAGAGGCAAGCATGGCGTAAGCCAGCGCAGCCAGAATCGCCGGTACTGCCGCGAACATGTATGCCGGCAGCACATACGGACCGATGCCGGGCACATTGCGCTGTATCATGAATGGAATAACGTTGATGGCGGCGCCCAGCATGGAGCAGATGCCTGTTGCCGCCAGGCCCAACAGCCCCATATCGCGGACCAAACCTGTGCGTGTCTGAGACGGCGTTTGCGTTGTAATCGGTTCCTGGCTCATGTGTGCCCTTTTTCTGTGCGTGAGTTCAGTTTCGGATGAGATGTTAAGCAAATGTTCTGAGTTTTGCAAGAAAAGTCAGGCCCCGGGCAAAAACCACTTGACTCTCTACCATACTACAAATCTTATATTGGGAAACCGGAAACCGGAAACCGGAAACCGGAAACCGGAAACCGGAAACCGGAAAC
>CAZVSL010000155.1:0-11866 GCA_964629935.1 uncultured Calditrichaceae bacterium
CGGCGACATCTCGTGCGGCGTCTTGCCGCCGGCAGCGCCCATTGCCCTGAGCGTGGGCAACGCCGTGGGAATAGGGCTCGCGCTCAAAAATACTGGTCGCGTCGTGATCACCTGTAATGGCGAGGGCGGGGTCTCGGCCGGCGAGTGGCATGAAGCTATCAACTTTGCGGCGGTTCAGAAGCTGCCTGTGATTTTCATCGTGCAAAACAATCAGACCGCGCTTTCCACGCCTGTCGATGAGCAATTCGCTTGCGATAGTCTGGCTCAGAAAGCCATAGGCTATGGCGTGCGCGCCATCACCGTCGATGGCACCGATCCTGAGGCGGTGTTCGCTGCTGTTACAGAAGCAGCGCAGGCCTGCCGAGATGGGAAAGGGCCGGCGATGGTCGAATTGGTGGCCATGCGCATCTGCGGCCACGCCCACCATGACGACATGCTGTATTTTGGGCAGGAGCCGGACCAGTTTCTTTCTTATCCTGAAGTAAATGACAAGGGCTACATAGACCGCGAGAAATATGCTTACTGGCGCCACAAGGACCCGATCCTGGTCTATCGTGACAAGCTCGAACAGGAAGGCACGATCAGCAAATCACGCTACGAACAGTTAGCGGATGAAATCGAACAAGAGATAGAACAAGCCGCGCACGAAGTTATAGAAGCGCCCTGGCCGGAAACCGAAAGCGTGTACGGTCCGGCGGTAAAGGATGGCGACCGTCTCGCGCATGTTGAAATCCTGGAACAGCGTTCAGCGCCATTCCCGCAGATCGCCGATTGGCACTCGTCTGAGCCTGAAGGCTTTGCTGCCGACACAGATGGCAAAACTTTCTGGCAGGCAATTGCGGAAGCGTTACATGAAGAGATGGCGCGCGATGAAAGTACATTTATCATCGGAGAGGATGTGGGCGGCAACTATGGCAACGCGTTTGTGATTCTCAAATCTTTGCTCAAACCATTTGGCAACCGTATCATCAACACTCCCCTGTCCGAATCAGCCATTATCGGTGCAGCCACAGGCGCTGCGTTGTTGGGCAAACGGCCCATCGCAGAAATCCAGTTCAATGATTTTGTCGCCAGCGGCTTTAATCAACTGGTCAACAACACCGCCAAGATCTATGCTCGCTGGGGCCATACTGTCCCGCTAACCATCCGGATGCCGTGGGGCGGCTTGCGCCACGCCGGGCCGTATCATTCGCAAAACACAGAGCCGTGGTTTTACCGTACCCCCGGACTGAAAATCGTCTGTCCTGCCACACCTTATGAAGCCAAAGCGCTATTGAAAGCAGCCATCCGGGATGACAATCCCGTGCTATACTACGAGCACATTGCGCTCTACCGTGCGGCAGATATCAAACAGCGCCTGCCGAAAGACTCTGAGGCGCTGCCAATCGGCAAGGCACATCTCAAACGCGCCGGCTCTGATCTGACTATCATCACCTATGGCGCCTATGTTCACCGTTGCTTGCGTGCTGCCGAACAATTGCAATCAGAGGACGGTCTCTCCTGCCTTGTGCTCGATCTGCGGTCGCTGCAGCCCTTGGATAAACAGGCGATTCTCTGGAGCGCAAAACAGACAAACCGCATTCTCATTGTGCAAGAAGATAGCAAGACCGGCGGCATCGGCCAATCGCTGGCTTCAGTCATTGCAGAGGAAGCCTTCGAATACCTTGATGCTCCTGTGCGTGTTCTGGGCGCACTTGATACCCCTGTGCCCTACAGCCCGCCGTTGGAAACAGCCTTTCTTGTCAACGAGAGACAAATTGTCAAGGCGGCCAGGCTGCTGGCGCAGTTTTAACGAGGGCTGTGCTTTCGTGATTGTCGTGAAAACACCGCGCAGGGCGGAATATGCCTGTTGCGCTTGTGTATCTACCTCATACTACGTTCGGTTAATTCGAATGAACCTGCTAAGCAGAATTGTTCATGCGCAAGACCGCGTGTAGAAATACCAGTTCGGGCTAAATCGCAATTGTCCGCAAGCCTGAGCAGTTTTTGCTACCTTCCCGTTGTAGATTTGCTCTGCTCATTCCCATCCGAAACCCAAAACCTCATTTGGAGCCAGAACTATGAACCGAGCCCTTTTCATTGCCGTCACATTTTTGGGAACAGTCTCGCCGGGAGTCGCAATTCAGGATAGTCCCCGGGTCGTTGCGGTGTCGCCAATTTCACAGAGCATGGTCGCCGCACGCGACCTTGAAATCATCATAGACTTCGACCAACCCATTCAACACGCTAGTCTGACGGCCCGCTCCTTTGCTGTCTTTGGTCGCTGGTCCGGCGTCTGTAGCGGCGAGTTTGTGCTTGAGAATCATGACCAACGCGTTCGCTTTCTGCCGCAACAGACCTTCTCCGCGGGTGAGTGGGTTACGGTCTCGCTTTCTAAGGGAATTCAGGGCAAAAACGGTGCGCGCATGGCCAAAGGCTACGCCTGGAATTTCTGGACTCAGGTCGCGCCCGGCGCCCTGGACCTGAAAGAACGGGAAACCGTTAGCGTCAGAGAAAATGGGGAAGGTCGCATACGTACATACGGCGCTTATGCCGGCGACCTTGATGGCGACGGTTATCAGGATTTTACCGTTCCGAATGAAGACGCCAGTGACGTACGCGTCTTCCTGAACGATGGCGGCGGAAACTATGATGCTTTCGAAATCTACCCCTTGCCCAAAAACTCGGTGCCGAGTACCAACGAAGGCGCAGACTTCAACGGCGACGGTTTGTTGGATTTCGCCTGCGGTAACATCAGGGGCAATTCTGTGACAGTATTTCTTGGGGATGGCGCTGGCGGATTTGCCTCGCAGCAGAGTTACCCGACAAGCCAGGGCACCAGAGGCCTGGCGGTGCTGGACCTGAACGGCGACGGCGCTCCGGACATTGTCACAGCAAACCGGCGTGACGGCAACATCAGCAAACTCATCAATCGCGGCGACGGGGTCTTCCATAATCGGCTCAATCAAGATGCCGGCACAGAACAAGAAACGGCTTGTGTGGCTGCGGATTTCAACGAAGATGGCATCCTGGACGTGGCGGTCGGCAGTTATGCATTTGCCCCGGGCGGTGCTAACCATGAAGGAGAGATCGTGGTGTTACTGGGCGACGGTGACGGCGGATTGGCTATTTTCTCGACAGTTGCAGCGGGCGGAGATAGTTGGATGCTGGCAGCCGGAGATATGAATAATGATGGTCATGCAGATATTGTCTCTGCGAACTCTCATCAGAACGAATTTGCGCTGCTTCTGGGCGATGGCCGCGGTCGGTTGAGTCAGCCTGAACCATACACAGTTGGCGAATTCCCCCTCGCTATCGATGTTGGCGATCTCGATGGCGATGGCGACCTGGATGTGGTCTGCAGCAATTTTGGCTCGCGCAACTGGACTATTTATGAAAATGACGGCTACGGCAGGTTCATCCATCCTCGCACCATCCGCACCAGCGCGGCAGGCTCCTGTGCGGTCCTCCACGACCGTGATCGCGATGGCGATCTGGACATGACCGGCATCGATGAGATCGATGACGCCCTTGTGCTTTTCGAGAATCCGGCTACGCCTACTTCCACGGATACGCCGCCTCTGCCGAGCAATTTCAGCCTGGCTCAAAGTTATCCCAATCCATTTTCAGGTGACGCGTCAGAGACAAACCACATTACAATTCCGTTTAGCCTGCAACTTCCGGCGAAAGTCAGAGTTGAAATTTATAATACCAGAGGGCAATCTGTTGGTGTTCTAATCAATTCATCGCTGCCAAAGGGCGATCACAACGCAAGCTTCAGACCCCGAAATCTGCCTGCCGGCATGTACTTCTATCGGTTGTCCTCCGCGAATGTAACCTTAACCCGCAAACTCTTATTGCTGCATTGAGCAACAGCCGGGGCAAAGCCCCGAATACACACATCAAATGTTGCGAAACGTTTATATCTTTTTGGTCTCCGCTGCTTTGGCTTTGAGTGTAATTTTTGCTATATTGAAAAGCGTAGCAGAGAAAAGATTTCCAGGCTATGCTCCCTGTCATAAATCCCTAGTTCATCGTATAATTCAAGGAGGAATTATCATGAAAGTGCAAATCACCGTTTTTGCCGTTCTTTTTTCTCTGGTTCTATCTCTGCCGGGTTTTTCCGGAGCCAACCATCCACAGCCCCCGTTACAATCATCGGGAGACGGGCCGAGTTTCTTCGTCGACCATGCTGATTTCCGAGGCATCGAGAACAAGACGTACGCAGAGTTTTACATTCAAGTGCCTTATGACGAATTGCAGTTTATCAAACTCGACGACCGTTTTCGCGCCCGATACTCCCTGACGTTCGAGATAACCGACGCAGGCGGCAAAGTAGTTGAAAGTGAGAATATAAGTGACTTTATCGACGTTGACACGTTTGCCGAGACTGTGTCGCCAACGAAGGCGCGCGTCTGCCTGCTTGCCTTCACATTGACTGACGAGGAGCATACCGTAATCGCTGAGTTGCGCGACCATGAGACCACCTACTCCACCCGTCTCAGATGGGGGCTTTCGCCAAGGAACTTTGAAACTTCAAATCTTGTTGTCAGTGATATTCAGTTCAGCGCCAAAATAACGCCAGCCGGTGAAGATGCTGCTTATGTCAAGAATCAGCGCAGCATTGAGCCTAACCCCATCAAAGTTTTTGCACCTGATTTGGCCGAACATCTTTACGTTTACTTCGAGATCTACAATTTTGCCCTTGACCAGGCGGAACAGTCTCAAACTTACACAGTTTATTATACATTTCATGATGCCGAAGGCAATCAAATAGCGCGCTTGCGGCGCCAGCAGCAAAAGCCAGGCAAATCATCCGCTCACAGCTTAAGATTTCCTGTTCACCACTTTGATGCCGGACATTACACGCTTTCTGTAGAGGTTCAGGATGACGAAACCATGCAGTCCGCTTCTGTAACTTCCGGATTTCAGGTGCTTGACCCTGTAATCTCGCTCAGCGAAAATCGCCGTCCATAAATAGTTGGCTCTCAGGAATGCCTGAAGCGATAAGGTGGTTGATTCAAATAGTGTTTACAAAGTTTTTGCTTGCATTTCGCCTATCGCTTTAGTAAGATTGACACTTTAAAATAGTATTGCAGCATGAGAGCCAACAGAAACAGACATCCCAACGTAAATCTCAACTTAAATGTACGTGGCCTTCCTCAGTCAGCCACGCTCAGAATAAATGAGCGCAGCAAAGAGCTGATCGAGGAAGGCCGCCGTGTATTTAAACTTGGTCTGGGACAGTCGCCTTTTCCGGTTCCCGAGTCAGTAGTCAATGCTCTGCGTGAAAACGCCCACCAGAAAGACTATCTTCCTGTGAAAGGCTTGCCGGCCTTAAAAGAAGCCGTTGCAAACTACCACAAGCGTCACGAAGGCGTTGCAGCCGAGGCGGGCGATGTTCTCATCGGTCCCGGTTCAAAAGAGCTGATGTTTCTCCTGCAATTGGTTTATTATGGCGATCTGGTAATTCCGACGCCAAGTTGGGTGTCCTATGCCCCTCAGGCCAATATTATCGGCCGCCACATTCGCTGGCTGCCTACCTACGCTGGCAACGGCTGGCGGCTGACTCCCGAAGAGATAGAAAAGCTCTGCCTGAAAGACCCAGACCGCCCGCGGATCATCATTCTCAATTATCCGAACAATCCCAGCGGTGGCACATATAAGCAGGAAGAGCTAAAGGCGCTGGCCAAAACAGCAAAAACATACAGAGTCATTTTGCTTTCCGATGAGATCTACGGCGCCTTGCATCACAAGGGCCAGCATGTCTCCATCGCCCGTTTTTACCCGGAAGGCACAATCATCAGCAGCGGCCTGAGCAAATGGTGTGGCGCCGGCGGCTGGCGGCTTGGCACCTTTACGTTCCCATCATCGCTCAGGTGGCTTCTTGACGCAATGTCTGTGGTTGCCAGCGAAACATACACAGCCACCAGCGCTCCCATACAATATGCAGCGATCACAGCGTTTCAGGGCAACGATGCTATCGATGATTATCTGCTGCATTCGCGCCGTATCCTGAGAACGCTTGGCCGACAGATTGCGCAGAAGTTGAAAAACGCGGGGGTTTCGGTGCAAGAGCCCAAAGGTGGGTTCTACCTGTTTCCTGATTTTACGCCGTTTCGAGATAAATTGCAGGAACGTGGTATCACTTCCAGCACACAACTGTGCGAGCAGCTCCTGATCGACACCGGTGTAGCAGTACTACCTGGCGAGGTTTTCGGCCGACATCCCGAAGAACTGACAGCACGCCTGGCTTATGTCGATTTTGACGGCGCAGCAGCTCTCAAACTCTCGAAGCGAATCCCGCCTCACAAAAACTTTGGCTTAGAATGCCTGAACTCCAGTTGCAACCAGCTCATGACCGCTATCGACGCCATTTGCGACTGGCTACATAACTAGTGTCTGACCGAAAACGTCCCAACAGGGTCATTCCCGCTGATTCCCCGCTCAAAACATGCAGGGAGCATGCCGGAATGACGAAATAGGTGAGTTTTCGGCCGGACACCAACTAACTCAAACTCCGTAAAGATAATACCCCGAGTTTCATCATGTCTGATCTTTTGTGGCAGCCTTCAAAGCGACGCATTGCCAACTCTAACATGACTCATTTTCAAAAGTACCTGGAGCAAAAAACTGGCAAACAATTCGCGAATTATCTGCAACTACACGAATGGAGCACCAGCCATATCGAAGCTTTCTGGGAGAGCTTTGTGGAATTTGCCAGCGTTCGCTATAACGGCAAGTATCAAGAGGTGATAACTACGCATAAGATGCCGGGCGCCCGCTGGTTTCCCGGCATGCAGTTGAACTATGCTGAGAACATGCTCTCACCGCAGTTGCAGGGTGTGGCGGTCAAAGCCTTCCTGGAACCGGAGCCGGGGCAGGAAGATGCTCCGGTTACACCGTATGCCGAATTTACTTTTGCTGAACTTCGCACTGCTGTGGCCAGATGTGCCAGCGCCCTGCGGCGGGCCGGCATTCGAAAAGGGGACCGTGTGGCAGGTTACATTGCTAATGTACCGGAAGCGATCATTGCCAGTCTGGCTTGTGCTGCCCTCGGGGCCATCTGGAGCAGCGCTTCACCGGATTTTGGCTTGGAAGCGTTGTGCGACAGGTTTGGCCAGGTCGAGCCAAAACTTGTGTTTGCAACCACGCACTATGACTACGGCGGCAAGACCCATAAAACGACCCGGGTTGTGCAACAACTCAAAGACAGGCTGCCCACCCTTGAAAGAACCGTCGCTGTGCCCTATCCACGCGGCGCTGTGGAAGCCTCCCCGGGCATGAGCTGGGAAGACTTTCTGCAGCAAGGAAACGACTCTGAATTGAGTCTTGAACAAGTTGAATTCAGCGACCCACTCTACATTATGTTTTCTTCCGGAACGACTGGTGCGCCCAAGTGCATGGTGCATGCCACGGGCGGGACATTATTGCAGCATCAGAAAGAACACTTGTTGCATTGCGATTTGAAGGCTGGCGATGCCTTGCTGTTTTTCACAACCTGTGGTTGGATGATGTGGAACTGGCAACTTTCAGCCCTTTCGGTTGGTTCAACCATCTGTCTCTATGATGGCAGCCCGGGATACCCTTCTCTAAATGGAATATGGCAAGTCGTTGATCAGGCAGGAGTTACGCATTTCGGCACGAGCGGCCGTTTTGTTGAATCTTGTATGAAGCAATACGCTGATTCTGCGGATTCTAGCAAGCAGAGCTTTGCTGAATTTCACTCCCTGAAATCAGTAATGTACACCGGCTCTCCGCTCTCTCCCGATGGTTTCAAATGGATATATACTGCCATCAAGCAAGATGTCCATCTGGCTGGCATTTCAGGCGGCACGGATATTGTCTCCTGTTTCATTCTGGGCAATCCAAATCTGCCGGTGTACGCAGGTGAAATTCAGTGCAAGGGTCTGGGTGTCGATGTGGTGGCACTCGATGAACAGGGTGAGGTTGTGGCGCAGCAGCCGGGTGAACTGGTATGCCGTAAACCCATTCCATCTATGCCGGTTTATTTTCTTGACGATCCCGATGGTGAGAAATACCGACAGGCGTATTTCGACACATACCCCGGACTGTGGCGCCATGGCGATTATGTTGAGTTTACCGAAACCGGAGGCGTTTTCGTCCACGGCAGAAGCGACGCCACGTTAAATCCCGGCGGCGTTCGTATTGGCAGTGCTGAGATCTATTCGGTGCTAAGCAAGATAGAGAAAGTCCTGGGCAGTGTTGTTGTCGGTTGGAAGCCACCGGGTCAGTCAGATGAGGTGGTGCTGCTATTTGTTGTTTTGCCTGCAAACCGAAAATTGGACTTAAACCTTGAGACTCACATACGCCAGACCCTTCGCTCCCACTTGTCTCCAAGACACGTTCCGTCACACATATTTCAGATTTCCGAGATACCTCAAACGAGAAGCGGAAAAACCGTGGAACTGAGCGTAAAAGCAGTACTCACAGGCAAGCAAGTGACAAACAGAGATGCGCTGGCAAATCCGGATGTACTAATTGAGTTCGAGCACCTGAAAGGAGAACTACTCGATCACTACAGGAAGGAAGAAAAAAAGTAAGGTGATAGCTGGTAAGTTGATCGGCCAGGGGCCGAGCCGGGGCACCCGAGGCGCCCGGCTAAGTATCATCATTCAAAGATGAATTTATCTGCAAAAGCGGGTTTGAGATCGTCAATCCAAATCGCGTCTTCATCATATTCAGCAAAGAAAGGCTGCAAGGCGAGTTTGGGGTTGCGTGCTTGCAGCATATTGAGCATTATTACTTTCTTGCCTCCTACTACTTGTACGCCCAGAACCTGAATTTTCCCGGGATTCGCAGACATACTGGGGCCACGAACTGTTCTTGCTAACCCGCTGACTTTCTGATACGCCTCCTGGAAGAGATCATAAGCGCGCACCAGCGGAATTCCGAAGTAGTGTTGTGCTCCGGTATCCCGAACAACAAACATGTAGTAGGGGACACAGCCAAGCTCTACTTGCTTTTGCCACATCTTTGCCCAAGCATTGGCATCGTCGTTTATGTGTCTCAGGACAGGCGACTGTGTCCTAATCTCTGCGCCAGTGCTGCGGATGCGACGAATAGCCATTTGTACAGCTCTTGTTTTCAGCTCACGTGGATGCGAAAAATGAGCCATTATGGCCAGATGCTTTCCGGAACGCACTATTCTCCGGAACAAGTCTAGCGTTTCCTGGGCCTCATCGCCTATGAGAAAGCGATATGGCCAGAAACTCAAGGCCTTAGTTCCAATACGAATCGTACGATGGCTTTTGAGATTGGCGTCCAGGAGTGGGTCAATATAGCGACGCAAGATATTGGCCTTCATCACCATTGGATCGCCGCCAGTGAATAGCACGTCTGTCACCTCACTATGCTCGCGCAGATAAGCCACAAGAAGGTCTGCTTCGCGCATTGCAAACTTCAAATCATTCATTCCAACAAATTGTGGCCACCGGAAACAAAATGCACAATAAGCGTGACATGTCTGTCCCTGGCTTGGAAAGAACAATAATGTCTGTTCATACTTGTGTTGAATGCCGGTCAGCTTCTGGCCATCAAGGCTGGGCACATTGTGTTCAAGCTGGCCCGCCGGATGAGGATTCAACTCCATTCGAATAGAATTTGCAGTTTCCCTGATCTCGTGTCTATCATCGGTTCTCTTCAAGACCGAAGCCATTTTCTCGTAATGGCGAGGCTTCAACATGCCGCGCTGTGGAAAAGTCAGCGTATATATAGGGTCGTTCTGAAAATTTCGCCAGTCAATAAGCTCGTTGACCACATAACTATTGGTCTTAAAAGGGCAAACACTGCCAACTACCTCTAACTAAAATTGTTGTTGCCGCGAAAGTCGACGGATGGCCGGTAACTGCCGAAAATTAGCCAGCGTATACACCTGATACTGCGTATCTTCCTGCGTAAATTGAGACATTGTGTCATCGTATCTTTTCATAGACCTCCATCTGGGAAAATTCAAATTGTATAGGATTAGTGGATTTTGCTACTTAGCCCGGCTTCTTCATAAGAACTTGCTTAGCGTAAGGAAAGTCGGGCAAACTGAAAAATTCACGGGTCAAGGGTTATTTCGCTAAAGCCATGTTTCATTAGACCCTTGCCACAAGACTAAGCGAGGTTTGTGAATTTTTCAATATTTGAAGGTGTTCTAATAAACGGATTTTTGAGGAAAAGATCAAGCTAATTGCTGGTTTTTTGCAGGGCTCGGCGACTTAGCAACGTCATAACTCGTTTATGTTTAATTAGTTATATCATCCGCTGTTTCTGCCGCCAGGTAAAGCCTGGAGAAGACCTTTCAAGACGACGAGTAAGCCGCTTGCACACTGGGAAGGGTGTATACCAAACATGAGGGGCGGCAACGATATGCTCGCTACAGGCAGAGTGCTTACAATGTAAAGGCTGGGTAAACGTTGGGGTCTTGCGGTGTTCGCAGTTACAAAAGCGCTATAAAAAGCCGTCACAGGAAAAGCACTTGCCACGGCCTGAGCACCCAAGTATCCAAAAAAGAAAATCCCTGCAATTCTGTGTGGGGAATCAAAGAACCGCGTCAAACACGGTGGGCACCGCCTGGGCGTTTTTTGCGTCCACTAACTCTAAAGTTGAGGCATGCAATACACGGCCAGAGCTAAGTTCCCTTATTATAGATATTCGCTCTTTGATTTCAAGCCACACTGAAATCTACAGGGATTTTATGTGCAAAAAGTTACGCAAAAACAGCCCTAAAAGTCAAGCACAAAATTGCGGATATGCAGGGAAATTCTACAGCCCCTGCTCGTCTATCTTGCATTCAGAAAGTGATTGCTTTTCCCTGTGCAAATTATTAAGTTGAAGTCAACTATTGATAAATAAGAGCTTGTATTGTGAGCAGAGTTTGGCCTTTTTCTGCATGCCTTTGTTCTATCCCCTTATTTCTCGTTATGTGTGCAGCACACACTTCTGTGTGGAGTAGCGACCGTCCCCGTGCAAGAGAGATCGGTATCAATATCGGAATTATGCGGCCGGGAAAACTCAATGCCATCACAGACGTTGCCGCAGTTCGGGTTGGACATCGGACCCTGATTCAAGGTGACAGTATACGCACAGGCGTCACTGCGGTGTTGCCACATGACGGCAACTTGTTTCAGGTTAAGGTTCCGGCTGCTGTGTATGTGGGGAACGGCTTTGGCAAGCTCATGGGTTCGACACAGGTTGAGGAGCTTGGTAATATCGAGACGCCCATACTCCTCACCAATACCCTCAATGTGCCACTGGTTGCAAATGCTTTGATCTCTTATATGTTGCAGTTGCCAGGCAACGAAGATGTCCGTTCCATCAATCCTGTAGTGGGTGAAACCAACGATGGCTGGCTGAATGATATCCAGGCGCGTGCTGTTACACAAGAGCACGTGTTCGAGGCTTTGACACAGGCGACTGCCGGTCCCGTACAAGAAGGGTCGGTCGGGGCAGGTACGGGCACGCTCTGCCTTGGATTCAAGGGCGGCATTGGTACCTCATCACGGGTTCTTCCAGACAACGCTGGCGGCTACACAGTCGGCGTGCTCGTGCAAAGCAATTTCGGCGGCATTCTTGAAATAAACGGCGCACCCGTTGGACGCGAGCTCGGTCGATATCGCTATGCCGAGCAACTATATTAC
This sequence comes from uncultured Calditrichaceae bacterium, assembly GCA_964629935.1. GTDB lineage: Bacteria > Zhuqueibacterota > Zhuqueibacteria > Oceanimicrobiales > Oceanimicrobiaceae > CAZVSL01. Next base: position 11,628 of record CAZVSL010000155.1, read on the forward strand.
GAAGACGGAGATGGTTCGTGTATGGTGGTACTCGCAACCGACGCACCTCTTGCCTCGCGCAACCTTAACAGGCTCGCTAAGCGAGCCTATCTGGCTCTGGCAAAAACCGGGGCGTTCTCTTCGAATGGAAGCGGCGATTACATCATTGCATTTTCCAACAACAAAGCGAATCGCATCAAACATCAGTCTGATTCACCGATACGCAACGCCAGTGTGCTGCGCAACGAAGCCATGTCCAT
>CAZVSL010000156.1:0-5119 GCA_964629935.1 uncultured Calditrichaceae bacterium
GACGTTTCGTGAGCCGCTCGGCGTCTGCGGTCTCATCCTGCCCTGGAATTTTCCCATCGCTATTACTTCCTGGAAGGTTGCGCCGGCGCTGGCCATGGGAAATACAATCGTTGTCAAACCGGCAGAGCAAACACCTTTGACTGCATTGCGCCTGGCGGAGCTGGCGCTGGAGGCGGATATCCCGCCGGGTGTTTTCAACGTCGTGTCCGGAGCTGGTGAAACAGCAGGAGAGGCGCTGGTACGGCATCCGCTGGTCCGCAAAATCTCGTTCACCGGGTCGACAGAAGTCGGTCAGCATGTGATGCATCTGTGTGCAGATGATATCAAACGGGTGACCCTGGAGCTTGGCGGCAAGTCCGCGAACATCGTATTCGCGGATGCAGACCTGCAAAAAGCCGTGCCGGGCGCTGTTTGGAGTGTCCTGGGCAACGCCGGTCAGGACTGCTGTGCCCGCAGCCGGCTGTTGGTAGAACACACGATTTACGATGAGTTCATCCAGGCCGTGGCCGAGCATTTCCGCCAGATCAAACCTGGCGATCCCCTCGAAGAAGAGACTGAACTGGGCTCCTTAATTTCGAATGAACACCGTGCACGGGTTCAGCGCTACATCGAGTCCGGCAAATCCGAAGGCGCAAATCTCGTATGCGGCGGCGACCTTCCTTCCGATCCGAAACTACAGGCGGGCTGCTATCTCACACCGGCTTTGTTTGCTGATTCACAGCCAGCCATGAAAATAATGCAGGAGGAAATCTTTGGGCCGGTACTATGTGCCATGCCGTTTGACACAGAGGAAGAAGCGGTCCGGATTGCGAATCACAGTACCTATGGTCTCTCCGGCTCAGTTTGGACGCGAGATGTAGAGCGGGCGCTGCGCGTTGCGCGGGCTGTGGAGACCGGCGTCATTTCGGTCAACACCGGCCACAGCGTGCATCTCGAAGCGCCATTCGGTGGCGTCAAACAAAGCGGCCTCGGCAGAGAATTAGGGCTGGCTGTTCTTGACCACTACAGCGACATGAAGACCGTGTTCATCGGAATGTCAGGCTGAAGACGAAATTCGCAAATCGTACCTTATACCGTATACCTTATACCTTATACCCAAAACACCCTATACCAAATCCCGTTTACCTGCGAAACAAAGGAGCCAAGATGGCCGAATCCCCACCCCGCGGCATGATTGACCCGGAGACACTTAAAAAGATGGTAGCAAATGAGGAGATCGAGACTGTTCTGACCGTATTCCCCGATCTCTACGGCAGGTTGATGGGCAAGCGCATCACCGGCGCGTTTTTCGTGGATGATGTGCTCGGCTCTGAAGTGCACGCGTGTGATTATCTGCTTGCCTGTGATATGGAGATGGACCCGGCGCCAGGCTATGCTTTCACAAGTTGGCAGGCTGGTTATGGCGACTTTGCGCTGCGTCCGGATCTGAATACCTTGCGTTTGGCAAGTTGGCTCGACAAAACCGCGATAGTCTTATGTGATTTGCACCACGAGAAAGATGGAAAGTTGATCGACGTCGCGCCACGCTCGATATTGCGCAAGCAGGTGGAACGCGCGGCCGGTCTGGGCTACGTCGCAATGGGTGGCTCTGAGCTCGAACTTTATGTGTTTCGCGACACCTACGAGGAAGCTGCGCGCAAGCAGTACATCGACTTGCAGCCATACGGTCATTACATTGAAGACTATCACATCCTGCAGGGCACGAAAGAGGAGTTTGTGATCGGCGCCATCCGTCAGCACATGGATCGTTCCGGCATTCCGATAGAATTCTCCAAAGGAGAATGGGGACCCGGACAGCAAGAAATTAATCTGCGCTATGCTGATTTTCTGGAAATGGCGGACCGGCATGTGCTCTATAAACATGCTGCCAAAGAGATCGCATATCAGAAAGAGTGTTCGATTTCTTTTATGGCGAAATGGGAGCAGGCATACGCCGGCTCGAGTATGCACGTGCATGCGAGTCTGTGGGATAAATCAGGCATCGATTCGCTTTTCCCGGGCGATGAGCAATTGGGAGCGGTACATGTCTCAACGCTTTTCCGCTGGTTTCTCGGCGGCTGGATCAAGCATCTGCGCGAGATTTTTGTCTTCTATGCACCCTATCCGACTTCCTACAAACGGTTTGTTGGCGGCTCTTTTGCACCCACTGCTATCGCCTGGAGTCACGATAACCGCACGGCCGCTTTTCGGATCATCGGCCACGGCCCTTCTCTGAGAATAGAATGCCGGGCGCCCGGCGCGGATGCCAACCCTTATCTGGCCTTTGCTGCTACGCTCGCCGCCGGGCTGGATGGCATCGAAAATCAGATCGAACCGCCGGATAGCTACGATGGTGACGCTTATACAGCCACCGAACTGCCGCAAGTACCGAAATCGCTGAACGAAGCCATCGCTGAGCTGGAAAAAAGCAAGTGGGCAAAAAAGACCTTTGGCGAAAGTGTCATCGGCCACTATTTGCACTTTTTCAAAACCGAACAGCGCAAGTTCGATGAAGTGGTGACAAGCTGGGAGCGTCAGCGCTACTTCGAGCGGGCTTGATACGCCCTAACCACCAAGACACAAAGAACACACCAAGAGCGCTAAGAACATTAGCTTGAACAATTCACGGTATTACTTAGCGCCTATGCCATGATCGATATTAACCCGGACTTTGTGAACTTGGTGACCTCTTTGTGCCTTAGTGGTTAAAATCATTCATCAAAACGTCAAGAATGGCTAAATCTTTACCCATAATCGGAATAACAACTTATGGCCGCAACGACAAAGGTGACTTTCACCTGCCCGGCGAATACGTCGATGCCGTGCGACTGGCATGCGGCCTGCCGGTCATGTTGGCGCCGGGCGAGCAGAATATTGCTCAAATCTTTGACCTGGTAGATGGGATCATCTTTGTCGGTGGCGGCGACTTCGCGCCTGAGGTTTATGGCGGCAAGCCACATGCGACCATCTCGCGCGTCGACCCGGAGCGGGACGACTTTGAGCTAGCCTTGGCGCGACAGGCGCTATCCGGCGCAAAGCCGGTGTTGGGCATTTGCCGCGGTTTTCAGCTTCTCAACATCGCCACTGGCGGCGACCTGCTGCAGCATGTCCCGGTGAAATACGGCGAGCATGTACCTCACCGCACGCCGGACGGCGACACGACGGAACATGCAGTCGATCTGGAGGCAGAGAGTCGCCTGGCGCAAATAACCGGCAATACGCGGATCAACGTGGTTTCCAAGCATCACCAGGCATTGGACAAAATCGCCGAAGGCTGGCGCGTCGTGGCCCATTCCGATGATGGCCTGGTTGAAGGACTCGAGGCCACAAAACATCCCTGGATGGTCGCCGTGCTCTGGCATCCTGAGCTGGCCTTGCAGGATGAAAATCAGCAGAAGCTATTCCGGGCATTTGTAGAAGCAGCGCGTGGCCGTTCTGAACAAGGTCAGGCTTAAACCGCGAACTGGCGCGAATGAACGCTAATAAAGAAATTCGGTCAACCCCGTCCGATAAGATCATTGGACTTGTATATCACAAAACTTGGTAGAACTTAGTGTGTCTTTGTGTCTTGGTGGTAATCAGTATTCAAGCCAAACAAAGAAGTCCAGTTCAGCTTAAAAAGTCAAAGGAGTATGAAAATGCGGTTAAGCGAAAAAGTCGCGCTCATCACCGGCGCCGGCAGTGGCATCGGCCGTGAATCTGCCATGCTGTTTGCCAGAGAAGGCGCGAAAATCGTCGTCGCGGACATACAGGAAGAAGCAGGCCAGGAGACTGTCACTGAAATCAAGAAGGCTGGCGGCGAGGCCTCGTTCGTGAAAGCCGACGTGGCAAAAGCACGAGAAGCGGCGAACATGCTCGCGCGCGCCGAGCGCGAGTACGGCAGGCTCGACATTTTGTTCAACAACGCCGGCATCTCCCATCCGGATGATGGCTCACCCGTGGACACAGACGAGGCGGTGTGGGACAAAGTTATCGATATCAATCTCAAGGGTGTGTTTCTTGGCTGCAAATATGGCATTCCGGCGCTGCTGCGGGCGGGCGGCGGCAGCATCATCAACACCGCCTCATTTGTCGCCCTGATGGGATCTGCCACATCGGAAATTGCTTATGCCGCCAGCAAGGGCGGCGTGCTCTCCATGACGCGCGAAATCGCGGTTGAATATGCGCGCCAGAACATCCGCGCCAATGCCTTGTGTCCCGGCCCCGTGCATACGCCGCTGTTGGCCGAGCTGCTCTCGGATCCGGCGCGCCGGCAGCGGCGCTTGGTACACATTCCGCCCGGACGCTTTGCCACGGTCACGGATGTGGCTAATGCCGCCTTGTTTTTAGCGAGCGATGAGTCTTCCTATATCAATGGCACCGCCTTTACGGTGGATGGGGGGATTACAGGGGCTTATGTGACGGGGGAGTGAAAAGAAACCAGCAGGTTATCCTTTACTTAAACAGCACGCAAAAAAAAAGAGCATGACCACAAGCCATGCTCTTTTCAACAAAATCTAACGAATCTCGAAGAACTTAGTTATCCTTCTCTTCAACGCCAATCTTCACCGTTTCCGGTCGGCCTTTGCCGTTTGATTTGGTTTGTTTGGCGCTTTTGGCCAGCTCGCTTTTGCGGTCCGGCATGGACAGGGCGATGAAATCAGCTATGATGCGCTGGGCTTCTTCAAGTTTGGCGTCCGGCGCCTGACCGTCATCTTCGATCTTGTCATCGGCGGTCAATGGCTCCAGGCCTTTTGCCTGGCGGCGGGCGTTGGCGCGGGCGAGTTTTTTGGCTTCCAGGCGTTCACGCCTGGCCTCCCGGTGTGCTTCCTTCAGAGATACCAGGTTGCGATTCTGCTCGGCTCTGTATTCCTCGATATCTTCCAAAATGTATTGAAACTCACGGTCTTTGGCCATGCGCTTTTTCGAGTTTAGGCGCAGGTCGGCGAGAAACATCGACACCCGGTCATCTGGCTCGAAAAGAGCCGGGGAGATTTCGTCCCACGGTAGCGCGTGCAACTGCTTGTTTTCACCGAAGTCCATCTCATTATATATAGAGGGGAACGTGATGTCCGGGATCACGCCGCGGTGCTGCGTGCTGCTGCCGGTGATGCGATAAAACTTGGCGATGGTCACTTTGACCTGGCCATATTCTTCATCA
>CAZVSL010000156.1:5129-11701 GCA_964629935.1 uncultured Calditrichaceae bacterium
GGGCCTGGAGCACGGTCTTCCGGATGGCCTCCTCATCGGAGCGGATGAAGCGGTCGAGGCCGAGCAGGTTCTGCACCGTACCCTTGCCGTAGGTCTGGCTGCCGATGATGATGCCGCGACCATAGTCCTGGATAGCCGAGGAGAAAATTTCCGATGCCGAGGCGCTGAATCTGTCGACCAGAACCGCCAGCGGGCCTTTGTAGGTAACGCTCGGGTCCGGGTCATTTTCTACGCGTTTGGCGCCGATGGAGGTCTTAACCTGCACCACCGGACCATCCTCGATGAACAAGCCGGTGAGCTCGATGGCCTCCTGCAGCGAGCCGCCGCCATTTCTACGCAGGTCGATGATAATGCCATCCACGCCCGCATTTTCGAGCTCCTCGATCAAGAGCCGGACATCGCGGGTCGTACTCTTGTAATTCGCATCGCCGCGTCGCTGCGCTTCCAGATCGATGTAAAAGGTGGGAATGTCGATAACACCCAAGCGGAAGCTTTGACCTTCATGTTGAAACTCAACTGTATCGCTATGTGCGGCGCGCTCTTCGAGGACGACTTTGTCACGCAAAAGTGTGATCTCTTTGGTTGGTTCACCAGCGGCGTGGTCTGCGGGCATGACCTCGAGCCGCACAATGGAACCTTTCGGCCCGCGGATTTTCTGCACAACGTCATCGAGTCGCATGCCGATAACATCGAGCATGTCGCCATCGCGGCCCTGTGCCACACCGATAATCTTATCGTTTGCCCACAACTCCTTGCTGCGGTCGGCCGGGCCGCCGGGGATAATGCGGACGACTTTTGTGTATTCATCTTCAGTGGTCAACTGCGCGCCGATGCCTTCGAGGGAAAGGCTCATATCTATGCCGAAGTTCTCAGAGGAAATCGGCGAAAAGTAGCTTGTGTGCGGATCAAACGTTTCCGAAAGGGCGTTCATAAAATCCTGGAATACATCTTCGGATTTATACTGATCGATTCTCCGCTGCAGATTTGCGTAACGCTTGTTCAGGGTCTCTTGTATGCCGGCCCAATCCTTGCTGGCCAACTTGAGGTTTAAGGCTTCGTTCTTGAGCTTCTTGCGCCACAGTTCGTCGAGCTCTGCCACCGTTTCTGCCCACGGCGCCTCGCTGCGGTCAACTTGCAGAGATTCGTCGACGGTGAAATCGAAGGGCGTCTGCAAGCGCCGATTTACATAGTTCACCCGCTGATGCAGTCGCGTCTTGAGCGTATTGAAAATAATGAATGGCGCCTCGAGATTGCCAGAAACGATGCCATCATCAAGCGTGTCGCGGAAATGCTCGAATTTTGCGATATCAGAAGCGAGAAAGTACATCCGATTGCGGTCGAACCGGTCGATAAACAGGTCCAGCGTTTCGGCAGATTTTGAATCGTCGACTTTATCGTGATTGTAGTGGTACTGTCTTAACAGCTTCGCGATGATTTTTCCTGAAACCGCATGCTTTTCCTGGGGCGCTAAAGCTTCTTCCGAATTCTGCGCAAACAGAGGCTGGCTGAAAATCAGCAAAGCCAGTACGACTGCGCAGAATGATCTCTTCAAACGCGCGATTAGCTTGATGGTTTTCATAGTGAATTACTCCCTTTCGGAATGGTCTGTGCTATCTTTCTAAGATAGGGCCCAGTTAAGAGAAATGCTTAAGAATCTACAGAAAGTTAACAAAATTTCAAATGGGCGAAGAGTGTATTATTTTACATATCGATCTTATCGGTTGAGAGTTCCATTGCCGTAGTAGAATTTTGATATTTGACTGTTTCTTCAAATAAAGCATGCGTTCCGCTCGCTCTCTCGATAATGACATAGTGTAAACGAGGGAATGCGGTCATTGGTTCATTTGTTGTCCGCTTTTAGGAACAGGGGTTGCACGGCACGTTTCGTGTAGCTCTTGTTTTTGGGGAATAAACCTCACAATGTGATGTACCTACCATGACTTCTTAATACTCTCAACTGGCGTCCATGTGACTTCTTCCTCCTCAAGAATCAAAAACACATGGTCGCCTTTTTTATTTGCTGCGACGCCGCACCGCCGTCTTGACTCCCAAACTTTGGTTGATTCTTTTTGATACTTTATTAGCTTAGTTAGCTGCAAATTTGGCTGCTGCCAACGTGTCTTGGATCCGTGTGGCGAGGAATGTCTGTACCCATCAAGAATTTTTGGCAAGATAAAGCCGTTCTGATAACGGGTGCTTCCTCCGGTATTGGTTGGGCTTTGACTGAGGAGCTGGCGCAGTATGGCGTCCATTTTGGCTTGCTGAGCAGGCGCCAATTACGCATGCAGCGATTAGCTGACAGTTTGCGTGGTTCTGGCAGCAAGTTCTGGATACGTTCCTGCGATGTCCGGGATCGTGAGCAGGTTCTTTCGGCAGTTCAGGAATTTGAGCGCCTCGCCGGCCGGATTGATGTTGCGTGGATCAATAGCGGGGTCAGTCTTTCATCTTCTCATGATAGGTGGCATTGGGATAGTATCGAGGTTATGTTGGACACGAATCTAAAGGGAGCCATATACACGGCGCAGGCTTGTCTTGACATCATGGTTAAGCAAGGCAGCGGCGCCATAGTAGGAGTTGGTTCGGCTGCAGCCATGCGTGGCTTGCCGGGCAGGGGCGTCTATTGCCTGACAAAGGTCGCACTGGAATATTTTCTCCTGAGCAAATCAATAGAATTGCCCCAGATTCAGTTCACCATCATTCACCCGGGATTCGTCGATACGCCCATCAATAAGGTTAACCCAAATCGGTTTTGGTTGCAGTCTCCATGTCATGCCGCCCGGCGTATGATCAAGGCCGTGACACGACGAAGGCGCTTTTTTGTCTTTCCAAGACGGATGGCTGCCCTGTTTTTGCTGGTACGCTATCTACCGCTGCCGCTATATCTTTGGCTTGCACGTAAAGCCGCGCGACGGAGTCATCCTGATGGTTCATATCAAAGCCAGGATGTGTAGTTGTGAGACCACGGTTTGCTGATAAAACTCTTGTAACAGGGCTGGCGCAACACCGCCTTCTGGCGCCGCAGAAATCTCCCTTCAGACGGATCTGGCTGGCTGTGGGATTTCTGCTGTGTCTCCTGTTCTTAGGAAGTCTGGGATATATCTACTTTGAAGGCTGGAGTTTCGGCGAGTCCCTTTATATGACAATCATTACGTTGTCCACGGTAGGCTTTCAGGAGATCCGGCCTTTGTCAGAAGCCGGGAGAGCTTTTACCGCAGTGTTGATCATCGTTGGATTCGGAGCTGTTGGTTATGCGTTGGGTAACTTGTCAGCATTTTTTATCGAAGGACAACTCAGAGAATTAGTCAGGGCACGAAAAATGGAGAAAGTATTGGAAAAGATTCGGGACCACATCATTATATGCGGCTATGGCACCGAGGGCAGACATGCCGCTGAAGAGCTCGATCGAAGCAACGCGCCAGTTGTAATTATCGAAAGAGATGCAGAGCTGGCGGCAAAGCTTCTCGATGAAGACAGGATTGTCGTCCAGGGAGATGCCACGCACGATGATATTCTTCTCAAGGCGGGCGTTAAGACCGCACGTGCATTGATAGCGGCAGTGCATGAAGATTCTGAGAATGTGTTTGTGACCTTAACAGCCAGAGGCTTTAACTCCGGATTGATGATAGTAGCCCGTGCGGGTGAAGAGGCCACGGCCAGGAAACTGCTGCGCGATGGCGCCAACAAAGTGATAAGCTCTGCCGAAATCGGTGGCCGCAGAATGGCTTCGGTGCTGCTGCGCCCCAAGGTTGTCAATTTCCTCGACGTGATCATGAGTGACCAGCAACTGGCATTACGTCTGGAGGAGATCGACATCACAGAGGGCAGTCCGTTTATCGGAAAGTCTATCAGTGATTTGCATATTCGCGCACGTGTAGGTACATTGGTTATTGCTTATCACCGTGAAGGTCAAGCTATTGAGATAAATCCCGCTGCAAACACTGTCTTGCAGTCCGGCGATGTTTTGATTGTATTAGGCAATGATGCGCAGGTTGCAAAGCTGCGGCAGATTGCGCAAAACAACAGCCAGTTCATAAGTTGAGTTGAAAATCTATCGTCATTCCGCAACTCGGTGAGTATTTGCCGCTAAATGTTAAGGTATGAGCACCCCAGGTCTTTATTGATCCATGGCCCTGGGATTTGCTTTTTAACTGTCTTTAAAATATAGCTTTATTCCGATGCCGTACTATCAGTTTCCAAAGTCTGTTTATGTCTCTGATTCGCCTGACGAATAATTATTTGCTGAATAACGCAATTAATTGAGAAAACTCTTGACTATATTGCGTAATAGTTATATATTTGTCCTCGTTTTTGAGCCTAACATCTCAACCAGGGTAATATTTTTCATCCATCCTTTATCGTTCTTTGGCGCGGAGTCGGTGTGGCCAGTTCTGTGAGACCGACTCTTGTGGCTATTTCTGAACATATTGCTTGGTCGAGTAATTATTTCAAGGCTGAACACGAATTTGAAAGGTGGGGGTAAGAAGCCTGTTTTGTGGCGATGGATTGGAATGATCATAATCCGCAACGATTTTTTACGTATGCTTATTCTTAAACCGGGGGAGAATGCACGTTTGTTCCAAACGCGCATAGGAAACAGCCATGAACGGACATCTGAAGCTACGAGGATTTCTTACCACCATCCTGCTCTGCACCCTACCAACTCTGCTGCTTGCAAATGACGCCGACAGAATTGCTCGTTTTAGTTTAGTTGGCAACCTCAACGCCTACATCCCACCAAACGAAGCTATTCGAATTGTAGTGACGGCTGAAGCGCAGGGTTCCGGTACGCTCGATCTCCGTATCAGAGGCGATAAACCGCCTTTTGTGAAGGGATGGGAATCCCGTGAAGTCGCGTGTGATAACGGGTGTACTCTGGTTGACACAATATTCGCTCAGCCCACCAGCTCAGATTATGGTGATTACACTTTCGACGTGTTTGCCATTTTCAGACGCAATGGGACAGTGATCGATGAGAGCAGTCGTAAGGTACGGATGCACGTTGTTCCAAAAGTTCTGCAAGAGCCACCTTTTGCCGCAGGGACAACAAATGAGATTTGCTGGATACCGAATGAGGATGGTTTCGAATATGAACTCGTAAAGACGCCGGATAACCTGGCTGCCCGTTCGAGCAAGACGGCCAACCATCTCTTGACGGGTGAAAACGATTCCTGCGAGGTATTCGAAGGCTTGCCTGAGGACAAACGGTTTGGCTACTATGTCAGGGCAACCACACCTGCCGGGCAGCTATTGCGCTCCAACACAGTGTATGCCGTGCAGGATCAGTCTCCGCCGCCCACTGTCAAGATTTCTCGTTTTGCGGTCGATTCAGAAGGCGCTGTCAGCCTGCACTGGCCTCTGTTGCCGGACAGCGTGAGCTTCATCGAGCGTTATGTTGTCTTCAGAAAGCAGGTAAACGCAAACACTCAGTTTGCTGCAATCGACACCATACCTTTCTTCCCGTTTAGTCAAATAGAACCCCGAAACTATTACCCCGTGCGTGCCGCAGAAGGACAAGAACTCTACGTCGACAATGGCGATACCATTTTTATTGACGAGATCGGCGGCGACTTTCGTATCGAGCGGCTTCCGGAGGAACTCGCCGGAGCAGCCATGATCAAAACAGCTATTCAGGACCGCTGGAATGAACAGGCCGAATTCCTGTCTTTCATGCTGGAGACCGACTCGCGCATCTATATCGCGTTTGATTTTGACAATCGCAACACCGCGGCGCCGGCGTGGCTGGCTGCAGATTTCAGGCAGACCACCAGCAAAATTGAGGCTAATGACGGCAAGTTACGCCTTTTTGAGAGCAAGGAAGTTTTCAAAGCCGGACGTGTGACCCTGGGAGGTAATTTTGCCAAAGGCATTGGCATAAAGCGCAAACAACCTCTAATGTATGTTGTGTTTGCTGTGCCGGTTGCGGAGACCTTGCCCTACCTGGTCGACGAATGGATTGATTATGTTGATTTTCTGGGTGAAGAAAACGATCTGAATACTTTCAAATATAGAATCCTCGCCATCGATGCGGTGGGTAACATCGCTGACGGCGAAGCATCACCGCCAATTGTCATCGATCTGAACGGCCACTGCAAGCCCAAGCCCACCGATTGGTTCACATTTGAAAATGCCGCTGGTACACGTTTCAGCAGAGGACTGACAAACGAAGTTTGCATTCAGGACCCTCTGACCGATGCCAATTGCGTCGAATTTCGGGCAACAGATTCGCTCAGATTTCAGGCTGCCCGCAGCAGTGCCGACTTCCTTGATGCGCATGACTCAGATGAAATCGGCGTGACGTTCTTCGACAGCGGCTGGCTTCATGTCGATGATCTGGCGCGAAAATACTGCCATCTCTTTGATTTACTTCCACCCGGGCAGACAGCCGATTTCGTGAATGGCAATACCTATTATTACCGCGTGCGTGCAAAAGATGTTTACGGCAACCTGAGCTCATGGTCGCAGGTGGTGGACGCCATTCCTGACGCCTTCCCGCCGGATGATGTCGCCAGCCTGAGCGTCGAGTCGGTTAGATTTGCAGACGGCAATAATGGCTGCAATCAACTCTCGTGGAG
>CAZVSL010000157.1:0-9489 GCA_964629935.1 uncultured Calditrichaceae bacterium
GCGCCAGAGAAGTTCTCCAGCAGCAAAGTGCCTTGATGGAATTTGAGAACGGACTTCGTCATTGAGTTTGAAGAATTCGCCAAAGAATGTGACTTTGTCCTTCGCGCGTGTTTCAGACCACAAAACTACGACGCCTCGCAATAAAATGCAAGGTGGTTTACGAGAGCCGTTTTCCTTTGGCAAGAATCGGAATAGTATAGGATAGAGTTTTTGACTTGAAACTACCGACGTTGATGACTATAATCCAAGGTGTGGAGGTTGTGAATACAGCTATTGTGATTTTTGCAGTTGCTTCAGCGGCAGAACTGTCGTTACTTTTGGACTTGACAGAACGATATCTGTGTGTGTATTTTTGACCCCCGGCCAGTCCTGAATGTGCGACAACAGTGCTTCAAGCGAAGCGGTGCTTTCCGTATGGACTTTTAGCAAGTGGGACCCCTCGCCTGTGATGGCATGGCATTCGAGCACATCATCGGTCTGCATTGCCTGTTCGATGATCTTGTCGTAATAGCGGGATGATTCTGCTGTCAGAAAAATGAAAGCAGTAACGCCTAATCCTACTTTGGTGGAGTCCAGAATGGCGTGATAACTGCGAACAATGCCGGATTGCTCGAGTTTGCGCAGTCGTTCGCTAACGGAGGGAATAGAAAGCTTGACTTCTTCTGCGATTTCGTTACGTTTGGTTCGGCCGTTTCGCTGCAAAATATCGATTATCTTTATGTCTATCGCATCCAGTTTCTGACCGTGCATTGCCGAAATTCCCGGGAATAGTAATCGTTATCGTTTTGCTTATGGCCTTACCTATTGTGCTGCTCAAAAGTTCCGGCAAATCAAAGCGTTTGGCTGGAAAGCGGGAAGACAACTTCTCAGCCGGTGATATTTAAAGAAAAACAAAATAGCGTCTTCGAATTTTTTGGGAATAATCGAAATTGCCATGGTGTTTTCTGCGTTTAAGTTATTCATACGAATACGACTAATTCATTAATATTGTACAAACAATATGGAGGTTAAGTTATGGGTAAAAAGAATGTACTTAGCATTGTGCTGTCTTTGCTGCTGGTGAGTTTTGTTTTTGCCGGCGAACGCCACACCTACAGTCTCGATGACCCGCACTCGTCAGCATCTTTCACGGTGAGCCATCTGGTTATCAGCAAAACTACTGGCAAGTTCAAAGAAATGGACGGCACGTTTAAGGTTAACGAAGATAACATTACGGACTCATCGGTCGAGGTTATCATCAAAACGGCAAGTATCAACACAGATGATGAGAAGCGCGACAATCACCTGAAGAGCGCAGATTTCTTTGATGTTGAAAAGTATCCCGAGATCACGTTCAAGAGCAAAAAGATCGAGAAAACCGAAGACGGCTATGTGATGACGGGCGACCTGACAATCAAAGACGTTACCAAAGAGGTGTCGGTTCCATTTGAATTCAATGGTTTCGTCGATTTCATGGGTACCCGGCGTTTTGGCGCTGATGCGGAGCTGACCATCAACCGTCAGGATTTCAACGTCGAATGGAACAAGACGCTGGACAACGGCGGCCTGGTTGTTGGTAATGATGTCAAAATCAATTTGCACGTCGAGGGCGTTAGAGAGAAGGAAGGCGGCACGAATTAATCAGGGGATGGCGCCATTCGTTTGGCGTACGCATGACTTTTGAAATTTGCCCCGCAGGTTCTCCTGCGGGGCTTTTATTTTGCAGCATGTACAAAAATTTCATGCCAGATATGAAAGTTGATTAGCTTCATGGCAAAAGGAGACAGCCTCTCCTGGTTGAACACAGTCGCCACATCAAAATCAAAGTATGGATAGTCTGTTGCCATGATTTCTCTCACCAAAGGCGCGAAGTTATTGTCTTCCTGAAAGAGCTGCGCAAAGGGTATACCTTTACTGATTTTCTTTCGGTAGACCAGATTGCGCGGCAAATAGGTTTGCAGCAGTTTTTTGCCGTAGTACTTCTGCACGCCCCGCTTTATTTTTCTTCCTGTGGGTATGTTGAGGAAGAACTGTGTGAGCGCGCGGTCACGGAACGGGTAGAGCGTGATGACATTGTGCTGGCGCGCCAGATTGTAGGTGATGTTGTTTATGCGCTTGACTTCATATTGGAAGATTTGCAGACGATACATGCGCTCGAGCAAGTTCACCGGGTATTTCGATTGCTCGGCGAGCTCGTATTCCGGGATGAAAGCGACATCATCAAGACCAAATGCGCGCCTTACGATCTCGATCCGGCGCTTCAAATTAAAGATGGCAAAAAACACCTCTGGCGTCATCTCGTCGCTACGCACGCCGTAAACGATTTCCTGCAGCATCGTGGTGAGCTCTTCAGAGGTTACCGTGGATGCTGCTGTGGTTACGGCAGAAAATAGTCTGGGCCACTTCTGCATGAAGTGTAACCCCAACAGCAGCCGGCCATGGCCCAGAATTGCATCCGCGCCATTGCTGTCGAAGCAGAGCACCGGCGGCCCGTCCAGGCTTGTGTGTCTGCCTATCTCGCGATACAGATTCTGAAACATCGATTCGCCCTCGAAAATGAGCGGCAATTCGAATGTTTCGATGCCAGCCCTGATGTTGTGGAAAAAATCGTCGGCGCCGATCTCCAACACTCGGTGGTCGGAACCAAGATGGCAGGCGACCTCTTCAGAATATTGACCGTCGAGCCCGTGTTGCGAGAAATTAGCACAGATGGAGCGATTGTGTCCTGCCTGTTTCAGAAGGCATTGCGTAAGTGCGGAATCCGTGCCGCCGCTCTGCGTGTTAACCACGGCGCTCCCCGGAAAAGCACTCACCAACTTTCCGATCCTTTCGGACAACCTGGCTTCAAGCCCACTCAGGATCGCCGCATCCGTGAGGTGATTGTCTTGCATGGGTTGGTAGGGAAGCTCGTCATAGGTTGAGCAAGCAACTCTGCCATCGGCAAGATTGAGCTTAAGATACTCCAGAAGTTTAACCTGAAACACGTTTTTGAAGAGCGTATGCGCATCGTTGATTTGGTCGAGCACAAAGTATTTTGCCAGGTCGCGGCTGCTGACTTCCAGCTTCAGCAGGCTTTTGATTTTTTTGATGCTGTTGGAGATGATGAGGTCGCTGCCCTTGCGATAATAGTAAAGACTTTCCAGCCCTTCTCGGTCTCGTAGCAGCCCGACCTCAGCACCCTGCACGATGACGATAGCATAGGCGCCGTCTAACTTCTGCGGCAGAGTATGTCCGTATTTTGTGTAAAGCGCAGCAACAATTTCTGCAGGCTCCCCACCAGCCATTTTGAGATCGTGCCGCAACATTTCCAGATTGTAGAGAACGCCTGAGAAAAAGACGTTGACAGCATGCATTTTGCAGAATTGCGAGCTCGTGTGCAATGAATGGCCAAGGGCAACGGAATCGATAGCGTTGTCAGCAAACTTGGCTGAGAACAAACAAATCGGTTGCGATTGCAGCGTGGGCGCTTTCGAAACAACTGCTTTCATGAGGTGACCGATTACTCTACTTTTCGTAAAAACCGCGCGGGATTACCGGCGACAATGGTGCTGGCTGGCACATCCTTCGTCACTACCGAGCCGGCGCCAACAACAGCGTTCTCGCCAATGGTCACACCGCACAAGATGGTGGCGCCTGACCAAAGTCGGAATGCACCCCCAGTCCGCCTCGGTCTGGGTCTCGCCTCCGGCGTTGGTAGCGCGGGGCAACATGTCATTGATAAAAGTCACGTTGTGTCCGACAAATACGGCGTCTTCGATGGTTACACCTTCACAAATGAACGTGTGGCTGGAAATCTTACAATTCTTGCCAATTTGTACGCCTTTTTGGATTTCTACGAAAGCGCCTATTCTGCTGTTGTCTCCGATCTCGCAGCCATACAAATTGACGAAATCATAGATTTTCACGTTCGTGCCCAGCTTGACGTCCGGAGCAATTCTCTGCAAAACGTGTTCTGGTGTCATTTGTTTTCACATTGGAGTTAAGAAACTGCCAGAGTGCCAGAATCTACCTGAATTATCGCTGATGCAAAAATCGCAAATCATGACTTGCGGCCGAGGTTCATTCTGATAAAAACCGCCGGTTTTTACTCTGTGCCGCGCAATCCTGAGTCAGGACCACCACTCGAGGGTTCTTGTGTCTGCGTGACTTCGGTTTTGGCGCTCGACTGCGAGGCGTCATTTCGCGGGCTGGTATTCAGCATTGCGTTCACCAGGCGCAAAAAATGCCGGCGCTGGCTCTGCCAGCGGTACTTGTTATAGATCCTGACGCCGTTTGCCAGAACCTGATCCGGTTGAAACCGATTGTTATAAACCCGCAAGATCATCTCTGCGAGACTGTTTGCATCACCCGCGTCGAAAAAATACAGGGAATCTTCGTCGAAGTAATCGAGAATGCCGTGAGTGCGTGGCGCGACCACAGGTCTCCTGAGAGCCAGGTATTCGAAAATTCTTGTGGGCAGGTTGATTTCTGTGAATGGGCTGCGATTGTTTGGGATAAGGCCGAGGTGTGCTGTCGGGATTACGTGGGCGATTTGCTCCAACGGCACGTGGCCATGAAAGGTCACCATATCTTGCAAACCGAATGAGCTCGCCAGGTCCTTGCATTCATCAACAAAATCACCTGAGCCGTAAATTTCGAACCTGAGGCCGTCAATTTTTGGCCTGAGTTGTTGCATGGCCATAAGAGCTGTTTCCAGGCCGTGGCGCGCTACAATGGTACCGTGATACATGATCGTAAACGGGCCAGGCGTCTTGCCGTTGGAACCGGCGTTGGCGCTGTCGTGGCTATCATTGCCGGGGCCAAAGATGCTCTCCTGCGGCGAGTTCATGATAATGTGAATTTTTTTGCGCCGGCAACTGCGGGATACAAATCGGTCGCGGAATGAAATGTTGGGCGTCAGAACGACATTCGCAAACCTGATGCTGAGTTTCTCGAGCCAGCTTACAAAGCGAATGATTCGATGTGAGCGTGGCAGGTCATATTTCGTCATGAACATCTCGGGCATGGGATCGTGCAGATCCAGGATGACTTTTGCGCCGGTCAGGCGTGGCGCGAGTGCGCTGAAGACCAGAAGATCCGGCATGTTGTGTACATGAATTAGACGAAACCTGCGTCGCAGATGCAACCA
The DNA here is from genome assembly GCA_964629935.1 of uncultured Calditrichaceae bacterium. Classification (GTDB taxonomy): domain Bacteria; phylum Zhuqueibacterota; class Zhuqueibacteria; order Oceanimicrobiales; family Oceanimicrobiaceae; genus CAZVSL01. The sequence continues at coordinate 5,108 of CAZVSL010000157.1, forward strand.
GGTCACCTGCAAACCGGCCAGTGCGCCAAAGGCGACGTATTGCCAGATATAGCGGAGTTTGCCGCCACGCTTTCGCTGCACGGGCAATCGATGCACAAGCACATTGGCAAAGCGCTCGCGTTTTGTCTGGTTGCCATCACGCAGGCAAATCAGGTCGATGGCATATCCCGCTTCTGCCAGCGCCTCAGCTTCACGCCGGACGCGTGGGTCTGCAGGATAGTGAGAAAAAACAATGACGGCTACGTTTTTTTGGGACATGGCAGTCAGTTTGTAAATTTTCGAGTTTCCGTATCTTGCCAGGCAAGCGCATCTTTTAGATGTTTGTTGCTGTAGCGCAGATTGCGTGTCGCGCAAGCCAGAACGTAATCCACGTTGCTCTTGCTCGCCCTACCCAGGAACTTCTTGAATTGCTTGATTCCGGCAAAAGCTAATCTGACCACTGACGGGCGGACAAAAATGGGCGTCAAGCTTAGCTGTTTCTGGCGTCCCCAGTTCCGATACCATGTTGTCTGTTTCAGGTGGACGCTTGGGGTGACGTTGAAAACGCTGCCATCTTTGTCCTCCGAAAGCGAATTCACAACAGCAGCGGCGACATCTTTCGCATGGATGTTGGGCATGATGTTGCGTCCGTCACCGAGTCCGATGGCAAAGGCACGGCTGTTGCGTACGATCACTTTTTTGGCAAACCCTTTGTCGTCATCAAACAATGGGCCGGGTCGAAAGATGGCCAGTCGCATGCTGCCACGTTCAGCTGCCTGGAGTAATTTCTCTGCGGCTATCTTCTCCGCGGGATAGCGGTCTTCCGGTGTCGAGGTCACGGGTGTGGTTTCATCGATGTCGGATTGCCTTGCATGCATGCCATAGACGGCCACCGAGCTGATAAAGGCAAAAGCTTGCACTTTGGCAGCAACGCTTTCCTTGAACAGCATTTCTGTGCCGGAGAGATTGGGGCTTGACTCGCCGTTTGCCGGCGCCTTGAAACTCCACGCACTGTGAACCACGCCATCGACGCCATTCACTGCTTTCCTGACGACTTCAGGCTCGGTTAGGGAGCCCCAGATGATTTCGGTTTTGGCGTGGAGATCGCGCTTCGCTACCGTGCTGGCGTGCAGAATGACTCTGAGTGAGTGATTGGCCTCGATTAAGGCGTCCGCCAAATGTCGGCCTAAGAAGCCTGAGTAACCGGTTAGGAGTATTTTCATAGTCTGAATGAAAAATGTCAAGCGGCGTTGCTGACGAATTCAAGCAATGATTTCAGGATGCTTCGATCCTCTATTCCCGATTTCATAGCCGATTTGGCGAAAGCGAAGGCGCTGGCTTTTCAGGAGCTATGTTTTCTGAATAGGCGTTTGCGCGCCGCCGCCTGCCTGCACTCTCGACCCAAGTAATTTGTTACCATTTTGTCCCGCTCGATAGCCAACTTCCTGCCAGACCGAATCCAGCAAGTGCGTCACCGCCAGAATTGTTTCGTTGCTCACCAGGGGCTCAGCTTCTCCTGCAATGAGCTGATAGAAATTTTCTATAACCGCCGTTATGCCGGGCTCTTTACGCAGACGGCCGCGTGCTGTTTGCCAGGCATTGCTGAATGTGCCCGTAATCTGCGCTAGACCTTCGGCCATACCTGATGTGGCTTTCTTGATGAAATTATGGGGTCCTTTGCCCCGGGTGACGGAATAGAGCATCCGGCTCATATCTATGACTACTGAGCCGCTTTCGAACAGCAGGTGGGCGCGGCGGTCGGCGCTGCCATGGCCAAGCGATAACGTGAAGGAGCCGAGCTCGTCCTCGCTCCGCACCGCAACATGTAGCAGGTCGGGGCAGTTATGCGGCAATACATTCCGGCTTGCGTACAGGATTTTATGTTCCTTGATCGGCCTGATCAAATCAAGCACCAAACTGGCCGGATGATCGACCATGTTTTGCAAAATCCCTCCTTTGAGCAAATAGGCCCAGTGGTTTGGTTCACCATAGAGAATAGTATTGTTGGGTGCAGAACAGCCATAGTTGCAATGGACAGAAATGAGGCGACCGAATTTTCCGGTGGCCATCTCCTGTTTCAGTCGAAGCACCACCGGCATGCCAAGCGTGCTATAGCCGGCATAGAGCACCACATTCTTCTTGTCAGCCAGCCTCAGGAGTTGCTTGAAATCTTTGTGCGTCTCAGTAACCGGTTTCTCCACGAAGGTATGGCAGCCGGCTGCGAGGGCTTGCTTGGCCAGACCAGCATGCGTCGGTGGCGGCGTGACAATGTGCACGGCGTCAGGTTTTTCTGCCTGCAGCAGCGCCGCCAGGTCTGACCACGTGTGTCTCAGGGACCACCTTGCCGCTAACGCTTGTGCCCGGCTCTGGTCAAGATCACACAGGTGAATTGTCGCTCTCGTCTGAATTTGCTTCAGGATGCGAAGATGCGAATTTGCAATCTGGCCGCAACCAATAACTGCTATTTTCATGATGTTCTTATGTTGGCAAATCTACACATAGTTATAGTTTAGGTTAGGCGATGTGCGTACTTTTTGCGAATTCGTGTTGACCGAAAACTCGCTTACGTTGTCATTCCGGCATGCTCCCTGCACAAAACATACAGGGACAAGCTTTAGCCGGAATCCCACGTGGCAATTGCGCAGAAGATTCCCGCTTAAAATCCGCGCGAATGACATTGGCGGCCCCGTTTGCGGTCAGGCACGAATGAGTCATTTCTTGGCTGCATTCGACGAGCTGAGCTTCTGCGCAACGATGACCAAACCCTGCAACGCCAGGAATGGTTCGTGAACCACGTTAGGCATATTGGGTGCGATCAGGCGTCCGGCGCCGCCGGTGATGACGAGCAACGGCTCATCCGCAAGATCTTCCCGGTATTGCCGTACTATCTCTTTGACGCCGCCGAATTGGCCCCAGAACAAGCCGGAGCGCAGGGCGTCGCGCGTGTTTTTGCCCAGCGCCTTTGGCGTTCGTCTGGCCATCTCCTCGTTGGTGATGTGTGGCAGCAGCGCGGTATACTGGTGCAGCGCCATAGCGCCAAGTTGAAACCCCGGGAGGATCGCGCCGCCTTCAAATTCACCTTTCGCTGAGACCACATCGATGGTTGTGGCCGTGCCGCTGTCTATGATAATCATGGACCGATTCTCAGGACGGATGATGTTGCCGGCGATGGCGTTCAGCAGACGGTCGACGCCCACAGTTCGGGGCGAATGGACGTTGATTTTGATTGGCAGCACAAACGGATTGTCCAGCACCACCGGGCTCGGCCAGCCGCTCTCCGGCCAACTATCCAGCACTTTGTCCCGCGCACGGGGATTGACGCCGCCGATAATAACGGATTCGACAACCTGGGGCGGCTCCTCCGTCCATTGCGCCAATTCACGCCAGGGGACGGATTCATCGATGTTGATGGCCATCGAGCGCAGATATTTCGGCAATTCATCACCCTGCTTGAAATCGCTGTTCTTTTCAAAAAGTCCAAGTTTGATGCGGCTGTTGCCGACATCAATCGTAACGACTCGCGCTTGTTTCGTTTCTTCCACCAAGCTCCTTTTTGATTTTTTGATTTAAGGTTTGAAATCCTAAATTCGAAACAAATTCGAAATTCAAATTAATTCAAGTATGAACCGATGGAAAACTTCTGATGTCAGGTGTCTCTCTTTTGGGTTCAACGTGAGATACCGCTACTAAGGTTTACATTTATTGATGATGTATTTGAACTTGCCGTTAGGCGACACAGGCAAATCCTGGGTCACTTGGAGCTTCAAATTCATGTTCTTGAACTTCTTTGAGAGAAAACTGTGCAGATGGTCTAAAGCGCTTTGTTGTGGCGGACGGTCGGGTTTGAAGTAGATTTGAAGAGCATCGCGGTTTTCCTGCACAACGCAAAATTGACAAACCCAGTCGATCTCCTTGAACAGATACGAGAAGAATTCCTCATGGTAGCGCTCGCCCGTTTTTGATTCGATGAAGTCAGGTGTCCGACCGACAACCGTTTGTAAGCGCGGCAAGCCTCGGCCGCAATCGCAAGCCGATTCGGCGAATGCGCCTTGATCGCCAACCTTGTAGCGGATGAAAGGCATCGCATAGTTGTTCAAGTCCGTCGTCACGATCTCTCCGATTTCTCCGGGTGCGGCCGGTTTGCCGTCGCTTTTGACGACTTCAATAAAACAACTTTCTGAGACACAGTGCAAGCCTTTTTGTTGCTCGCACTCAAAGGCGAAGGCGCCGCCGTCTGCAGCGCCGTAAAAGTCGTAGACCTTGCAGCGAAAAACGCGTTCAATCGTCTTGCGGTATTTGGGATGCAGCAGTTCCGCCGTGGTAAAGACTGCGTTGAATTTGATGTCTGAAATGTTGCGCTCTTCGATGAATTTGGCCAGCAGGTATGCACCGGAAGCATAGGC
>CAZVSL010000157.1:9499-11629 GCA_964629935.1 uncultured Calditrichaceae bacterium
GCGTGCAGGTACTGCGCCTTAAAGCGCCGGAGTTGCTTGATCCACTTCTGCATGTGGGCGTCGCTCATACCAAATGCAGAGAGAAGCAGCCAGTTGTTTAGCTTGACATAAAACCATTTTTTGACCGCATAGGCGGAGGGGTAAAGCGATGTGCCGCCGAGCATGACCATTCTTTCTCCTGGTCGCCAACCGGCATTACACCACAGCCGATAAATATGAGCCCACTGTGCGCTTCTGGATTTTCTGTCCATGTAGTACTGCAGAGGCTCGCCAGTGGAGCCGCCAGTTGCTTTTGGGTGCGGCTGAAATTGCCGCCGGTTATGCGCCAACATGTTCTTGCCGTTTTCGCGAATTGTCTGTTTGTCCAACAACGGCAGCTTCCTGAAATCGTCCAGCGTCATTATGTTTGCAGGTTTGATGCTGAGTGAGTCCAGTTTTTCACGGTAGAATGGCACATTGGTATAGGTATGCATAATGAGCGCTCTGATCCTGGCTAACTGCGTCTGCCAGATCTGATCGTACGACCACCACTGTGACTCACGGTAGTCATCCAGCAAACGCACTGCTTCGGTTTTGCGCAAAAAATCTACGAGTTGAAGTTTTATCTTTTCGGGTTGAATCATAGTGCCATGGCTCTTTCTACAATGAAACTGAAATAAACTGCTTTCGCAGATATCCGTCGTAGCCATCGTACCATGTATTGAAGCGCAGAGAACTTCGAAATATAGTCGTCCCGGAATTCGCGTAAGTGTCTTTTGGACCAGACAGCCATACGATATTTTAAGGTCTGCCGGGATTCAGTGAAATCGTCCGGGCGATAAAGCACGCGCAGCGTGGCGTCTTCAAACTGCTCTCCCACATCGACCGTGATAAATTCACTTTTGCTGCGCCACGCTACCTCACTTTGTCCCACAAGAACATCATGGATCAATTCGGGATGGCTTTCGTCCTTTATCACTCTGAGATAATTGCCATTGAATAAGCCGGGGATATGTTGCAGATCGACTGTGTTGGAATAGATTTTTAGCTCGCTCTCGTGGTTGCCGGGCGTTCTTAAAAGACCCGTTCGCTTCACAATGTTGTCCAAAGGTTGCCAATGCGGCGGATTGGGCAGATTGTTTATTCCATCGAGCAGGTGCTCCGTTTTGGCCATACCCGGGCCAAAGTCATCATGGTGCGTCACGAGCAAGCACGGCTTCCCAAGAAGCTGGTCAAAGGCTGTGTTATGTATGCCGTCTGATAAGCGCCTTCGCAAAAAAAGCGGAAAGCCTTCATAGCAGGTGACCGCCGGTTGCAGCATATCTTTGAGCCTTACTTGCTTTTCTGCGGTAACATCCCTGAGCTCGGTGTTGACCGCGGCCAGGAAACCGTGCTGCTTGAGGACGCCAAGCGCGCGTGATGAGAAGATGCCGTGAGGAAAGACCATGATCCTGGTATGATGGATGCCAGTGCGCTCACTAAATGCCGCCATTCTGCTGCACGCCAGCCGCGTTCTATCATTTAGGTGGCTGAGGTCGCGATTTCCAAATTCCAATCCTGTGTGATCGCACCCGTGGATACAGATCGATAACTTATCTGATGCATTTTTGAAGAATCGTACCGCTTCATCATTTTTCCTCCGATAGTTATGGGGAATGAAAGCCAGGGTAAAGGCAGCGTCGTGACTTGCGACAAGATGGAGAACTTTTCGGAAATCAAGATGGCCGTACTGCAGGGTCAATGGAGGATCATCTATGATCAGGTTTGCATGATTGTTCCGGGCCCGCCAACCTATATCTTGGGACAAATACTTCAGAATCATCAGCGGAGCGGCCAGGGAAAGCAAGTAGTGGCGGATATCTATATTTGCCTCAAGGGGCTGCTCCGGATCGGCCAGGTGTGAGGTAAAAAGCATGAATATCTCGACATTCGTCCGTTTTATGCAGAGCAGCACATTTCTCGAATCGACTCTAACCAGCGGGCTGACGTAATCCGGCAGGCGTGACTGAGAAACCAGTCCCCAACAGGGAATTTCTTCATCAGAGCGGATGGTAAGTCCGGTAAGAGGACCGGAGATATCTTGGTGTTTACCAGAGACCACGAAGTCAGCAGATTTCGGATTGACCTCAACGAGGCGGGCGGTTTGGTCAT
>CAZVSL010000158.1:0-11618 GCA_964629935.1 uncultured Calditrichaceae bacterium
GTCGTATATGCGCATCAGGTCGCCGTTGGCGGGCGCCGGCCTGGACTCGTAGGCTTGCGATAATTCAGAGATGTGGACCCGGGGTGTGTGCGCACAGCCGGCAAGGATTACAGCGCCTGTCAAAATCACCGCTAATCGGTTTGTCATTCTCCATCCTGTGAGCGTCACGCTACATATTTCTGTTCCTGGTAGGAATACTGCAACTGGTACAGCCGGTAGTAAATCCCTTGTTTCGCCAGCAGCTCCTGATGTGTACCGCTTTCCCTGATTTCACCTTTGTGCAGGACGATGATCCTGTCTGCGTTCTGGATGGTCGATAGCCGGTGCGCCACGACCAGCGAGGTGCGGTCACGCATCAGGCGTTCGAGCGCATCCTGGATGAGCAGCTCGGTCTCGGTGTCGACGCTGGAGGTGGCTTCATCCAGGATCAGGACCGGCGGATTGTAGGCCAGGGCGCGCGCAAAGGACAGGAGCTGGCGCTGACCCACAGACAAGCCCTTGCCTCTTTCCAGCACGGGTTGCTCATACCGCTCTGGCATACGCTCGATGAACTGGTCCGCATGTACATTGCGGGCTGACCGGATGATTTGCTCGTCTGAGATATTCTCGTTGCCAAGACGTATGTTGTGCGCCACGGTGCCATCGAAAATGAACACATCCTGCAGCACCATGCCAAAGCACTCGCGCAAGTCGAGCACGTTGTATTCCCTAATGTCCCTGCCATCGACCAGGATTTGGCCTTTGCTGATCTCGTAGAAACGCAGCAGCAGGTTCACGATCGAAGACTTTCCGGCCCCGGTTGCGCCCACAAACGCGATCTTCTCTCCCGGTCGCACGTGGAACGAGATATCCTTTAAAACGTAATCATCATCCTTGTAAGCAAACCAAACGTTGCGAAATTCGATTTCCCCTCTGAATCTAAGATTTTGTTTTCTGACGATATCATACCCAGGCTCAGGCTCCTTGTCCAGCAAATTGAAAATGCGTTCCGACGAGGCCATGGCGGACTGCATGATGTTGTATTTTTCCGACAGGTCCATGATCGGCCGGAAGAACATCTCTGCGTATTGAATGAACGCCACCAGCGCTCCGAATGTCAGCGCGCCGCGGATGATCTGTCCGCCGCCATACCAGAGGATAAGCGCAATTGCCAGCGCACTGATCAAATTCACGACCGGATAGAAGGTGGCATAATAGAGAATCGTTTTCAGATAGGCATTGAGATGGTCGCGGTTGAGCCGCTCGAACTGAGCATAGTTTCGCGCCTCGCGGTTGAAGAGCTGCACCACGGACATGCCGGTAATGTTCTCCTGCAAAAAAGAATTGATTCTGGCGATGCGGACGCGGATCAGGCGGTAGATTTCGCGCACCAGTTTCTTAAACAGAAATGTTGCATAAAACAGCACCGGCAACACCGAGAACGTCACCAGCGCCAGCTTCCAGTTGAAAACGAGCAGCACAACTACAATGCCGATGAGTTTAAATATGTCTCCGAAAATGGCGACAGCGCCCGACGACAACATCTGGTGCAGGCTGGCAACATCTGTGGTCACACGAGTCACGATTCTGCCCACCGGATTGCGGTCGAAGTAGGACACCGGCAGCTTCTGAATATGAGCGAACGTCTGGCTGCGCATGTCATACATGGCTTTTTGCCCGATCCAGTTTACCAGATACATCTGTGCAAACTCAAAAACAAATTCCAGAATCAACACGCCCACAAAAATCAGGCAGATGAATACCAGGCCATCATAGTCGCCGATAGAAATATACTCGTCGATGGCGATCTTGGTCAAAAACGGGCCCGCCAGATGGGCAAGCGAGGCGACCAACAACGTCAATACCGCCAGCACCACGTAGCCTTTATACGGCTGCAGGAACGACAGCAATCGTTTCATCAGGCGGCTATCATAAGCCTTGCCCAGAACTTCTTCTTCGTGAATGGTCTGACTCAATGTGAACTCCTGCTCTCAATCATGCTCAGAAAATCTCCAAGCTGAAATACACTAAAGCTCGTCAAGCGCTTCCTCCAGAAGCTGCTTTTCATACAGTTCCGCGTACATGCCGCCGGAGTCGACAAGCTCTTCGTGGGCGCCCTGCTCGCGGATTTCGCCATCATCAATGACCACGATCATGTCAGCATCCTTGACCGTTGACACGCGATGGGATACGATAATGCTGGTGCGATCGCGCATGACGTCACGCAACTGGCTCAGAATAGCCTCTTCCGTGTACGTATCCACCGCGGAGAGCGCATCGTCAAGAATCAAGATACTGGGCTTGCGAATGACGGCGCGCGCAATGGCGGTGCGTTGCTTCTGGCCGCCCGAGATATTTATGCCACGCTCACCCAACACAGTCTCAAAACCGTGCGGAAAATCGAGGATGTCGTCGCGGATTTGGGCAATTTCAGAAGCCTGCTCGATGTCCTCACGCTGCTTTTGCGCCACGCCAAATGCGATATTGGCATCCAAACTCTCGGAGAAAAGAAAGGTCTCCTGCGGCACATACCCGATGTGCCTGCGCAGCGTCGCCAGCGGGATATTGCGGATATCGACGCCGTCTATCAATATCTGTCCGGAGGAAACATCAAGCAATCTCGGGATCAGGTTGATCAGGGTTGATTTCCCGCTTCCGGTTGGGCCAACGATTGCCAGGGTTGTGCCTCTTTCGATTTCCAGACTGATATTCTTGAGCACGGGCACGCCGTTGTAGGCAAAACCGACATCACGAAACTCTATCTGGCCGGCGATCCGCTTGATGTCCTGGCGTGTCTGTTCATCGTCTTTGATGTCCGGCTGCATCTCGAAGATCTTGTTCAGCCGCGCCATGGAGGCCACACCTTGCTGCACGAGATTGATCACCCAGCCCAGCGCAATCATAGGCCAGCTCAACATGCTAAGATAGGCAAAGAAAGCCACAAATTCACCCAGTGTGATGTTGTTTTCGATCACTTGCTTGCCGCCGTACCAGAGCACGATCAGGACGCCGGTACCGATTAGCACTGTCATGGCGGCACGCATGGCGCCGCGCAGCTTGACCATGCTCAAATTCAAATTGATAAACTCGCTATTCAGGGTGCCGAAATGGCTGTTCTCGCTCTCTTGCCGGCCATACGCCTTGACGATGCGCATGCCGGAAAGATTGTCCTGCACCTTCGAGGTGATATCCGCATACTGATTCTGAATTTGCAGATGGGCTTTGTTGAGACGCCGGGCCAATTGCTGCACAATTACAGCCATAATCGGAAACGGCAGCATAGCCAGAATCGTCAACTTGAGGTTGATATGGATCATGAACCCAAACGCAGCCATGGAGATGAGTGTATTGAGCGAATACATGATAGCCGGGCCGACAACCTGGCGCACAGCCTCCAGATCATTGGTAGCGCGCGCCATCAGGTCGCCTGTTTTGACCCGCTGATAGAATGATTGGGACAGCCTCTGCAAGTGCCCAAAGAAATCATTGCGCAAATCATACTCGATCTTGCGCGAGACGCCGATGATGGTGTAGCGCATCAGAAACCGGAAGATGCCCTCGGCAATGGCAAGGGCGACAATAAACCCGGCGTACTTAACCAGATTCTGCGTTGTCAGGCTAAGCTTCAGCGTATCGATGGCGTGTTTAAGCACCCACGGCGTCAACAACGCAAAGCAGTTGGTTATGATAACAAACAAACAGCCTACGATCATAGGGCGTTTGTAGCGCGCAAGATATCCTTTGAGGCGTCTTAGCTCTCGAATGGTGCTGTCTCCTTTTTGTCAGGGTTTACTCGATCCCCTTATGCCAAAGCATACTGTTTTGGTGAATAGGTCACAACCGATACTTCACTCTTTAGAGATTTTAGTTGCTTTAGTAATGCAAGGACTTGGTCAGTTGCATCACCTCTAACATAAGGCTCGTGACAGTCTAAACAAGTTTCAGCAGGCACTTCTTTCACCACAACAACAATATCTCTGCTGGCAATAAATGGAATCGTCGCTTTCCCATCTTGCAACAATCCACCGCAACTGGGGCAAATTTTATCTTTCTTATTTGCGGGTACGCCAGTCATTTTTCCACCTTTCTTTTGATGGTCTATAAACCGTCACTGTTTGACTCCTCGTCAGGGACGTAAATGACTCTAAGATAGCGCCCTTCAGAACGTTAAAGTTAGCAAAATATTTTTAACGATCCAACACCCTATTGCACGAAATTGCATGGCGCAGACAACCAACGATGTGCGCGTGCCTTCCGAGCACGTACGCCAACTGTTTAAGTCTGACTTCCTGCCTGATTTTTTGAACGGGATTTCTTGCCGGAGACTTTGGTCTGCTTTTGCCGCGGGCCGGCAGACATCGGTTTCTTGGCGCGTTGCGTTATGAAATCCAAAACTTCCCGCAGCACGCGCTCTCTTTCAACATCTTCGGTAATGATGTGATAGGACTCCTCGAGCGCGATTCTTCGCTTGTCTTCGCAGCGCGCCAGGTGATAGAGCAGGTACGAATTATCATAGCTCACGGTATGGTCCCGCCGGGCATGAATGATAAGCAGCGGCTGCTCGATCTCGGGCACATCAGCCCGGACGTGGTCCGTGAGCTGAAAAAGCTGGTCAACTGCGGAATAGGGATAGCGGCGGTAGCTCATCAAGCGCGCCCTGGCGGATTCATCCCGGATATCTTCGCCGTTGCGCTTGTAGCGGTACCGGAGAACGTGCTTGAGGAATTTTACGGCGTGCTTTTTCCACGCGGGGAAGGTCACAGGCGCTGCAAGCGCAATCACACCCTGCACACGCTTGTGGGCTGCCAGATGCAGCGCAAGCGTCCCGCCCATAGACTGACCGCAAACAAACACCTCATCGCAGTGAGACTGCAGCCGGGCAAGCGCCTGCTTCACGTGCTCGAACCAATCACGCCAGGTGTAATTGAACAGGTCTGCAGCATGGGTTGCGTGGCCGGGAAGCGTGGGAACCAGGACTGTGATTTTGTTATCAGCGAGAAACTGGCTCAGGCTGAGAAACTCATTCTGGCTGCCAGTGAAGCCGTGAATGAGCAGGCAGCCAACTGTTCCCCTTTTGTGAAAAATATCTTTCGGCATAGTTCAGACATAAAAATAGGCTGGCAGCCCCGGGGTTGTCTCCCAGTGCAGTAATCCCCGGCCACTCAGGCGGGTACCTGGCGGGCGCCAGAAAAGGAACATACCCATTTGCCCGTGGTTGCCACCAGCCTAATTCATTGCGGTTAACAGAGTCAGGCTAAAAAATACAGATTTTATGAACCGTTCAAGGTGCCAATATAGAGATTTTTGGTGTAAAAAATCAATGGTATTTCTGCCTTCGAGAGAAAAACTATACAATTGCGTATTTTTTTGCGCATTTCATGCTGCACAACAATAACCTTGCCAGCCGTAGAGGAAAAATATTACATTGCGCTATTCTTTCAAAAACAATGACTCACAACAAGATTTTTCTTGACTTTTAGGGGCCTAATGGATTATATTGGGTTGAAATGGGATGATATGGGGTAAAATGGAGTATCCTGCATCCCACCATTTTTACCAATCACAGGCTCCTGTCGGTCATGGACTATTTCCTCGGCACATTTGAAAACAAGCTGGACGACCATAACCGGCTGAGCATCCCGGCAAGGTTCCGCAAAGTGATGGCGCAACTGGACGAAGACAATTTCATCATTTCCAGGGAACAAGAGCATTATCTGACTGTTTATCCATACAAATTCTGGAAAACACAAATTGGCGACAAAGTCGCGGCTCTACCACACCGTGACCCCAGGGCAAACCGGTTACGCAGACTCCTGGGTATTAAAACTACGGAAGTTTCCCTCGACAAGCAAGGCAGAATTAATATCCCTGCCGAGTATTACGAGCACGCTGGCATCGATAAACATGTCAAGATAATCGGCACGGTAGACACCATACAACTTTGGAATCCTGAAGCCTTCGACAAAATTTCCCAAACCACAGAAGAGCAGTCAGTAACTGAAGATTACGAGGCTTATGGCATTTAGGGGTGTGAAAAAATAAAGCGGGTAAACTTACAGAAAGTCTTACTTGTTTTTCTTAAGATTAGCGAAATGTAAATTCCAGGCTATTTATTCACACCCCCTTAACACAGGTAAAGCATGTATCACGAACCTGTATTAGTCGACGAAGTTATCAAGCTTCTGATTGGCAACCGCGACGGCATCTATGTGGACGGCACGGTCGGCGGCGGCGGACATTCGGAAGCGCTACTTGAGCATACAACGCCAAAAGCCTGCCTGATAGGTTTGGACATGGACGATGAAGCGTTGCAGGCAGCCAAACTTCGCCTGCGAAACCATGATCGGAAGGTTCATCTTGAGCAGGCGAATTTCCGCGACGTGGGCCGGATTCTTGATGAACGGGAGATAAAGCACATTGACGGATTCTTGCTGGACCTGGGCGTGTCATCCCACCAGATCGACAGCGCCGAACGAGGTTTTAGCTTTGCAACCGACGGCCCTCTGGATATGCGCATGAGAAAAGACTCGGACATGACTGCGCGTGAGATTGTCAACTCCTGTTCGGAGCAAGAATTGACCAGGCTCATCAAAGCATACGGTGAAGAACATCGCGCGCGCGCCATCGCCCGCACTATAATAAAGGAAAGAAAACGCAACCCGATCGAAAGCACGCGTGAATTGCGTGAGATAATTTCGCGCGTCCTGCCGGAAAAATTTCGGATCAAATCGCTGGCACGTGTGTTTCAGGCGTTGCGAATTGCTGTCAATAGCGAATTGGACAACTTGTCGAAAGCTCTGGAGACCATATTGCCCTATCTCAAGCAAGGCGGCCGTATCGTCATCATTTCATATCATTCACTGGAAGACAGGATGGTCAAGCAGTTTTTCAGGCATGAAGCTTTATCGTGTGTGTGTCCGCCTGAAGCGCCCATCTGCACTTGTGACAAACAGGCGCGCTTGCAGGTCCTGACAAAGCGGCCGGTGCAACCTTCTGAGACAGAGATGGCAATGAATCCTCGCAGCCGGAGCGCCAGACTGCGGGCCGCGGAGCGTTTGCCTTAGGAAGGCGCCATTATGGGCCAGTATCGAAGAATTCCAGTCGTCAGAAACCAGGGATTGGTGATGCCGACGCAAGCGACGCAGAAGTCATCGTCGGTACTGGGGTGGCTAATTTGGGTTGTGGCTGTTTTTGCTCTCATGCTCATTTTTGTCTGGCTGAAAGTGGAAACCAACTTAACCCTGGCACACATCCGAATCCTGGAAGTACAACTAAATGAAAACATACACGAAAACGAGAAATTGCGCGCCGAAGTCGTCCGTTTGACCAGCTTTGGCCGCATCCGTAGAATAGCGCAATCAGAATTAGGATTGACTTTTGTCCCGAGCGAGCAAATTGTCGAGATATCGCGTTCATCCAGGCCGTAGGTCAATGGCGATGCCGGTGCGGCAAAATGTCGCGCCCGCAAAAAGCCCGGAACGTCATTGGCGCATCCATCTGGTCCAGATAGCGTTGTACCTTACCTTTATCATCATCTTTCTGAGATTGGTGCAAATCCAGGCCTTGAATTACGAGCGCTATCAGGAAATGGGTGAGGAACAATATACGCATGAATATACACACAAAGCTGCGCGGGGCTTAATCCTGGACCGAAACGGCACAACCCTGGCGTTCAACAAATTGCGCTACGATGTTGGCGCAGACACCCGCGCTATTGAGGCGCCACGGGCATTGGCAGCGCGGCTGGCCCCCATTCTCAAGAAAAACGAAAACGCCCTCTTTGCCAGGCTTGTGCGCGCCAATGGTTATGCAGTTCTGGCGCGTGGCATCGAGGAGGAGCAAGCAAAAGTAATCGAGCTGCTGCGGCTGCCCGGCGTCAAAGTCAGCAGAGCGAACGACCGGACATATCCATTCCAGGAGAAACTGGCCCAGGTTATCGGATTTGCGGATATCGATGGCAACGGCTTGAGCGGCATAGAGCTGCAATTCGACCAGCTTTTGCGTGGCTATGATGGCTGGAGCCTGCTACAAAAAGATGCGCGCGGCAAACAGGTGATGCCTATCGCCTCCCGCACCAAGGAAAGCAAGCGCGGCGCCAACGTTGTGCTGACCATCGACCAGGTGCTGCAAACGGTTGCCGAGGAGGAGCTGCAGCACGCGGTGACCCGTTTCAACGCAAAGAGCGGCGTTGCGGTGATTACGAACCCCGGCACAGGCGAGATATTGTCTATGGCCTCGGCCCCAACATTCGACGCCAATCAGGCCAAGACGAAACCGCAGACCTGGCGCATCCGCGCCATCACAGATATTTTTGAGCCGGGTTCGACCTTTAAGATTGTGACGATGATGGCCGGCCTGACCAGCGGCAAATGGAAAATGGACGACATCGTCTTCTGCGAAAACGGCCGCATGCGCATCCTGGGCGAGGTCATCAACGACTCTGAAAAGCATGGCTGGCTGTCATTCAGGAACGTGTTTAAGCATTCCAGCAACATCGGCACAGCCAAGATTGCTCAGAAAATCGACAAGAGAGAGCTGTTTAAGGCGGCGCGCGACTTCGGTTTTGGCGTCAAGACCGGCATCGAGCTGCCGGGAGAGGTTTCGGGCATCTTGAAGCCGCCAACGGAATGGTCTGATTTTACACCCGTTGCCATGTCGTACGGTCATGAAGTCGCTGCTACGGCTTTGCAGATGGCCATGGCATATGGTGCTGTGGCAAACGGCGGCATGCTGATGCAGCCGAAAATCGTGAAGGAGGTTCACGATGCCGAGGGTAAAGTCGTATATCGCTCCGAACCGCAGGTTATCCGGCAAGTGATGGAACCGCGCATCGCTGAACAAATGACCGACGTCCTGGTTGATGTCGTGGAAGAAGGCACGGGCAACAAGGCCAAAATTGAAGGCATCCGCATTGCCGGAAAGACCGGCACAGCACAAAAGCCGAACGTCGGGCAACGCGGTTATTCAAACTCGAAGTATATTGCCTCGTTTGTGGGATTCTATCCGGCCGAGCGAGCCCAACTGCTGATCTATGTCGCGCTCGACGAACCCTTCCCGACGCATTCAGGCGGCAGCACTGCGGCGCCGACCGTGCGCAGGATGCTGGAGCGCATCACCAGGATACATAACAAAACGGCGCCGCCGCGTTCCGTGCCCATCGTCGAAGCGCGCAAAGTCGACCGCCTGACGCAACCGGTTGTGCCGAATTTGGCCGGACGCGATCTGGTGACAGCGCAACGCATCCTCGACGATCTCGGCGTTCACTACACCCTTGAAGGCGAGGGCGATGTGGTGCAGAGTCAGGAGGTTAGCAATGAAGAATCGAACAAGCCGGAGCTGATCTTGCATCTATCCAGCGTGCAAAATAAGTCAGAGCATGTTGTTATGCCTGATGTCACGGGCATGGCGTTGCGCAAGGCGATCGCAGAGCTGTCCTTGCATGGCCTTGCCGTAAAGGTGGTCGGCAGCGGTGAAGTAGTGAACCAGCAGCCCGAACCCGGCGACAAAATAAGAACGGGCGCACGTTGTTATCTGGAATGCCAACCGGCTGTTCCCGTACGCCTGCTAACCCATTGAGCGCTACCATGGAATTAAGTTTTCAAGAATTGCTCGACACAGATAGTTCCATCGCGTTTCACGGAGACACCGATTTGCTGGGAAAGGAGGTGCCGGCGTTCTCCATCGACACCAGAACACTGCAAGCGGGCGAAGTTTACATCGCGCTCAAGGGTGAAAACCACGACGGCCACGCATTCGTGCAAAGCGCTTTTGATAAGAAAGCAACCGCAGCGATCGTCGAACAGGCATTCTGGCAGGCGAATAAAGCAGATTTGCGCGATAAGGCAGTTTTCGTAGTCGCAGATACGCTCGCAGCGATGCAGGCTGTGGCACAGGCGTATCGCAAAAAATTTGATATCCCGATCATTGGTTTGACCGGCACAAACGGCAAGACAAGCACCAAAGAAATGCTCGCAGCCGTTCTGGCGCAAGCGGGTCGGGTGTGTAAGACCGGCGGCAACCTAAACAATCACATAGGCGTTCCCCTGACCCTGTTTACCCTGAACAGCTCGCACGATTTTGCCGTCATCGAAATGGGAATGAATCACTTCGGTGAAATAGCGCGGCTGTGCGAAATCGCAGAGCCAAATAATGGCCTGATTACAAATATCGGGCACGGTCATACTGAGTTCGTACACGATCTTGAGGGGGTTGCGAAAGCCAAAATGGAGCTATTTGAATATCTGCGCCATAACGGTTGGGTGTTTGTCAATCTTGATGATGCCATGATAGCGAAGAAATCAGCCGGGTTCACACGGCGAACGACGTATGGCTTCACAGAGGCGGCAGATGTCAGCGCACAGAATCTTGGTTTGAACGCGGCCGGCCAGCCAACTTTAAGAATCGAAGACACGGAAATTACCCTGAACCAGGTGGGGCAGCACAACCTGAGCAATGCCCTCGCTGCCATCGCCATCGGACTGAAGTTCGGTGTCAGCATCCGGCAATGTAAGGTTGCGTTGGAGAGTGTGCGCTTGCCATCGAAGCGCATGCAGCTCACCCGGCAACACGGCGTCACCATCCTGAACGATTGCTACAACGCCAATCCGGAATCAACTCTGGCGGCATTGCAGACTCTTGCAGCCTTGCCGGCACATGGCCGCCGGATTGTGGTGCTTGGCGACATGTTGGAGCTTGGCGGTCAAGGTGAAGCCAAGCATGCGGAAATCGGCAGCAAGCTAACCGAATTTGGCGTTTCAGCCCTGTTTGCGTATGGGCCGCTTTCCCGGCACACTGTCGAAGCGTGCCGCAAAGCCGCTCCTGCCATCACTGCGGAGCATTTCAAAGACAAATTAAAACTGGCGGAAGCATTGCAGGACATGATCGCACCCGACGACATCATCCTGGTGAAAGGATCGCGGGGCATGAAAATGGAAGAGGTGCTCGAAGCGCTGAATGAATGAATGAATCTTATCTAATTCCGGCGAGCAGTTATAGCCTAAATATGGACCATTGGGTTTAGAGCCATGTTCTACCTTTTACTTTATCCGCTCAGAGATATTATCTCAGGCTTCAACCTGTTTCGCTACATTACCTTTCGCTCCGCGTGGGCGGCTATCACGGCGCTGGTCATCAGTCTGTTCGTCGGCCCCTATATCATCCGCAAGCTGCGCGAGCGCCAGATTGGTGAGGAAATCCGCACGGACGGACCCGAATCGCACATGAAAAAAGCCGGCACACCCACAATGGGCGGGCTGATCGTGCTGGCCTCGGTGTTGATTCCGACTTTGCTCTGGGCGCGGATCACGAATATTTATGTCATCATCATCCTGTTTTCGACGCTGTGGATGGGTATCGTCGGGTTCATCGACGACTATCTCAAAGTTGTGAAAAAGATGCCAAAAGGGCTGGTGGGAAGATACAAGATGGCCGGCCAGATCAGTCTGGGCCTGATCATCGGAGCGATGATGCTGCTGTCGAACCAGTTTGAGGGCATCAGCACGCTTAGCACGGTACCATTCTTCAAGAATTATGAGATCGATTTTGGCTATCTGTACATCCCGATGGTTGTTTTCATGATAACCGCCGCTTCCAATTCCGTCAATCTGACCGACGGCCTGGACGGCCTGGCTACCGGTCTG
>CAZVSL010000159.1:0-11501 GCA_964629935.1 uncultured Calditrichaceae bacterium
CAAACCGTGGCAAAACGAAAAACTGCTCGCGACCCTGACAGCAGCCATGAATCTGCGCAAATCCAAAGTCGAAGTCGACCAATTAAAGTCGCGCCAGAAGCAGCTCACTGCTGACCTGGACCACAAATTCCGCGATTTTGTCGGGGAATCCGAAGCTATACGCCAGGTGTTTCGCACCATCGAGAAAGTTGCAAACACGGATGCCAACGTGCTCATTTTGGGCGAAAACGGCACCGGCAAGGAGCTGGCAGCGCGCGAGCTGCACCGGCAATCCGCCCGCGCCAACGAAGTCTTCATCAGTGTGGATATGGCAGCTATCACCGAGACTTTGTTCGAAAGCGAGCTGTTCGGACATGTCAAAGGCGCTTTCACCGACGCCAAAGAAGAGCGCGCCGGCCGCTTTGAGATTGCTTCCGGAGGCACCCTGTTTCTGGATGAAATTGGCAACCTGTCCCTGCCGCTGCAAGCAAAATTGCTGACCGTGCTGCAAAATCGTCAGGTCACGCGGGTCGGTTCCAATACGCCGAGGCCGATCGATGTTCGCCTGATTTGTGCGACCAACAAACCCATTCACGAAATGGTGGCCAATGGCGAGTTCCGCCAGGATTTGCTTTACAGAATCAACACGGTTGAAGTGAAGTTGCCGCCGCTGCGTGAGCGCACGGATGACATCCCACTGCTCGCAGATTATTTTCTCGATACATATTGCAAAAAATATCAGATGAACAAGAAACGTATCAGCGCCGGCGCCATGAAGAAACTACAGAAGTACAAATGGCCGGGCAATGTGCGCGAGCTGCAGCACGCCATCGAGCGCGCCGTTATCATGAGTGAGTCCCAGGTGCTGCAACCGCAGGATTTCTTTTTCTCCACACCGGAATTAAAGGAAGACGGGCTCGTCTTCGACAAGCTCAACCTGGATGATGTGGAAAAAGTTGTGATCCAGAAAGTTATCGCCAAACATGACGGCAACATCAGCAAGGCAGCCAGGGAACTGGGTCTGACGCGCACCTCCCTGTATCGCAGACTGGAAAAGCATGGTCTTTAGACGCTTTCGAATCGTTGTCCTGGCGCGCGTCTTTCTGCTCAGCGCCACGCTCTATCTTTTCTTTCACCTCTTGTTTCATGTAGAGACCCGGCTTTACGCCACCATTCTGATCGTCGGACTGATCATCATCTACCAGATCTACGGTCTCATCCGCTACGTCGAGAAAACCAACCGTGACCTGCACCGCTTTTTGATGACCATCAAGCATGAGGACTTTTCCCAGACTTTTCTGGGCGCCGGATTGGGCAGCTCGTTTGATGATCTGAAACGCGCATTCAACGATGTCATCAAAAAGTTTCATCAGGCGCGGGCTGAGAAAGAGGAGCACTTTCGCTATCTGCAAACGGTGGTGCAGCACATCGCGATTGGCGTGATGGCGTATCGCAAGGATGGCAAAGTCGAGCTCTTTAACAACGCCGCCAAAAGAATATTGCGCAAGCCGGGCCTGAAGCACATCGATGATCTCAAGCGGCTGAGACCGCAACTATATGAGAAACTGCTTACGATGAGAACAGGCGACAAGGCTCTGATAAAAATCCATGACGAAGACGAAATTCTGCAGCTTGCCGTCAGTGCCACGGAATTTCGATTGCGCGAGCAAAATTATACGCTGGTTTCACTGCAGAACATCCAGAGCGAGTTGGAAGAGCAGGAAATGGTGGCCTGGCAAAAGCTTATTCGGGTGCTGACGCACGAGATCATGAATTCCGTAACTCCGATTTCATCCCTGGCATCGACTTTGAATGAGCTGGTAAACTCCACCGAAGAGGAAACTGTTGACGCCCATCTGAGCCAGGAATTTCGCAGCGATATTCAGGGCGGCCTCAAGACCATCCAAAAACGCAGCGAGGGACTGCTGCATTTTGTCAATGCTTATCGCGATTTAACCCGCGTGCCTGCTCCGGACTTTAAGATCGTTTCGGTGCAAGAGTTGTTCGATGAAGTCATAAAATTGATGCGCGAAGAAACCAGAGATTGCACAATCGCGTTGGAAACCCGCGTGCAACCTCACAATCTCGACCTTACCGCTGATCCGGAGCTGATCGAGCAGATTTTGATCAACATGTTGAAAAACGCCATCCAGGCACTAAAGGGTCAGGAAGATGGCCGGATTTTGCTGCTGGCGCGCATCGATGAGCGTGCCAGAGTTATGATTCAGGTGATCGACAACGGCCCCGGAATCCCGGAAGATGTGCAGGACAAGATTTTCATTCCATTTTTTACAACCAAGGAGCAGGGCTCGGGAATTGGCCTGAGTCTGGCAAGACAGATCATGCGTTTGCATCACGGCAGCGTCAGTGTGCAATCGCGCCCGGGGGAGGAGACTGTTTTCACCCTGCGTTTTTGAGTAGAAGTAGCGAGTCTGAGGCATACGCCGCCCTGCACTTGCGTTTTCGCAATAATGTTGTACTTTATTTCTCATGTTCTCCACTGTAGACTGGCTCATCGTTCTCTCTTACCTCGTTTTTGCCTTCCTGATTGGCTTGCTGATGACGCGCACGGCCAGCCGCGGTCTGTCATCCTATTTTGTTGCTGAACGTTCACTGCCGTGGTGGTGGCTTGGCACCTCGATGGTTGCTACCAGCTTTGCCGCGGATACACCGCTTGCTATAACCGGTATCGTGGCTAATGATGGCGTTTCCGGCAACTGGTTTTGGTGGAGCTGGATATTTACGTTTGTGGTAATTACCGTTTTCTTTGCCCGCAAATGGCGGCAGAGTGGCGTGCTGACGGATGTTGAACTCATCGAGCTGCGCTACTCTGGCGGGTCAGCCGGAATTTTGCGCATGTTCAAAGCTTTCTACATGGGCATCATCGTCAATTGTGTGATTATGGGCTGGGTATTTCGGGCCATGAGCAAGATCACCAGCCCGTTTGTTGACTGGCGTGAGCTGCTGGGTCGCGGGGCATACGCACACCTGGATGCGCTTTGGCCGGACTTCCTGATCTTCGATGATTTCAACAATACTTTATCTGTGCTGGCTGTTTTCGTCATCGTCGTCGTATACAGCAGCATGGGCGGCATCCGTGGCGTCATCATCACTGATCTGTTTCAGTTTGCGCTGGCGATGTTCACCGCGATTCTGTTTGCCGTCTATGCCGTGCAACATGTGGGCGGATTGCAGGAATTATGGCAGCAGCTTGCCAACCTCTACCCCGGCAAGTATGAAGATATGGTGGATATCTGGCCGCATTTCGACAATGTGCTGTTGCCGTTTGAAGTCTTTCTGATCTTTATCGCTGTACAGTGGTGGGCGCAATATTACTCAGACGGGTCCGGTTATCTGGCGCAACGTATGAATACCGCACGCACGCCGGCCGACGCGGAAAAAGGAGCGCTCTGGTTCACCATGGCTAACTTTTGT
This sequence comes from uncultured Calditrichaceae bacterium, assembly GCA_964629935.1. Taxonomy (GTDB): domain Bacteria; phylum Zhuqueibacterota; class Zhuqueibacteria; order Oceanimicrobiales; family Oceanimicrobiaceae; genus CAZVSL01. The sequence goes on from CAZVSL010000159.1 coordinate 3,415, forward strand.
CTCCGCACCTGGCCGTGGATAATGGTCGGGCTGGTTGCCGTGGCTGTATTCCCGCTGGACGACCCGGACAGATTTCATGCTCTCGGCGCAGAGGTGGCCGATGACCGCGAGATGGGTTATCCTATCCTCATGAAGCTGGTGTTGCCTTCCGGATTGCTTGGACTGACCTTTGCCAGTCTCATGGCTGCTTTCATGAGCACTGTCGACACGCACATCAATTGGGGCGCGAGCTACATGGTGAACGATGTTTACAAACGCTTTATTCGTCCCGATGCCAGCGAGCGGGAATTGGTGTTGGTCAGCCGCATTAGCGTCGTTTCCCTGGCTTTGATCGCAGTTGTTGTCGCCAGCCAGATTGAATCCATCGAAAGCGCCTGGAAATTCTTCGTCTCTCTTGGCGCCGGTCTGGGGCTGCCGCAGATTTTGCGCTGGATTTGGTGGCGCGCCAATGCCTGGACTGAAATCAGCGGCATGGTCGCCGCTTTCTGCAGCTCGGTCATGCTCTACACAGTGTTTCCGGATGTGCGTTCGGAATACTTGCTTTTCTGGACTGTGCTGTTGAGCACAACCACGGCGTTCGTGGTCACTTTTCTGACGTCGCCCGTGCCTGAAGCTACACTGCAGAGTTTTATCGAGCGGGTTTCTCCGATGGGATTTTGGCAGGAGCGCACACGGGGTTACCGTGCGCACAATCATTTCCGACGCCGGCTTGTCATGCTGGTTCTCGGACTGGCGACGGCATTTAGCGGCGTCTTTTGTCTCGGGTATTTGCTGCTCTTGCGCTGGCAAGCGGGGCTGCTGTTGTTGCTTGTTTGCGCCGCAACCTTTTTCTGGCTGACGCGAATGATGGCGCGGACGGAATGATGTATGGGAGTTTCTCAGGTTAAAAGACAAATCTGTTCAAGCCGCAGTTTTTTCTTGACATTTCCATTTCCGTTCGGTATTTTCTGCTCAATCCTTTCGTTTATTGCGACTCACCTTAGGCGGCGAAGCTATCTCCAGCCGCTCTTTTCTTGGGGAAATTGGTTGTAACTCGTAGACGGAAAATATTTCCTCTATAAAGATCGATGCTGATACTCAAGGCGTCATGTGCAACCATCGACATTCGATTAACAAATTCAAGGGTCACCGCTCGCTCGGTTTCCTGTTGAAACACATCTGACGTTCCGTTTGTCAAAAATTACTGAGACAGAGTTTGAACCTGGTAACTCCAAAGCACTCGCGTTTCTGGTTGTTTCCTGAAATCAGACCTCCTCCATCCCGTCAACCCATTGCGGGCAACCTGATTCCGGTTGCCTATATTGTTCACCCAAACAGCGTGCAAAAATAACTGAACATATATGGAGGAGGTTATGAAAAAACCTTTTAGCCTGTCAAAACTTTCCTTGCTTCATCTTTTTGCGTTTACCCTGATTCTCAGTCTTGGTTTGTGGATAGGATGCGGCGAGCAATACAATGCTCCGAGCGAGCCACAGAGCGAAGAATCGCTGGTGCTGAATCAGGCAAGCTCGCAAGTTCAAAATGTCATGTCTCTCCAGGACCGATTCACCGACCACTTATTCAGCCATCCCGATGTAGTGGGCACCGGCACCGGGCTCGCTGAGGATGGCCGTCTGGCCGTCGTTGTCTATACCATGAACGATGTCAGACGCGGTCCGGCTCTGGGACGGGAAACTCTCGCACAAGCAGGGCCTCTTGATGCCATCCCGGCAGCGATCCAGAATGTGCCGGTTGTGGTGAAGGTTACGGGTAAATTCAAGGTCTATGCAGACCCGACGGCGAGGTTTCCGCGCCCGGTTCCCATCGGGGTTTCGACCGGTCACCCGGATATTACGGCCGGAACCATTGGATGCCGGGTCAAAGATAGCCAGGGTAACGTCTATGCTTTGAGCAACAATCATGTCTATGCCAACAGCAACGACGCCTCTATCGGCGACAACGAGCTGCAGCCCGGCCCATTCGATGGCGGCCAGGACCCCGAAGACGCCATTGGTACCCTGCACGACTTCGAGCCGATCCTGTTCGACGGCAGCAATAATGTCATCGATGCTGCCATCGCCATTACCACCACCAACGATGTCGGCACCTCCACGCCGGACGGTGACGGCTATGGCACGCCAAGCTCGACCACGGTTTCAGCTTCGGTTGGCCAAAAGGTACAAAAATATGGCCGTACCACTGTCTGGACGCACGGCGAGGTCGCGGAAATTAATGTGACTGTTGATGTCTGTTATGAAACGCGCGGCCCATTCAACTGCGTCAAACTCGCAAGGTTTGTGGACCAGATTTCCATCACACCGGGCGACTTCAGTGACGGCGGCGATTCAGGCTCCCTGATCGTGACAGACGATAGCAACAAGAATCCGGTGGGGCTGCTGTTTGCCGGCAGCGATACCCGCACCATAGCCAATCCCATCGATGCGGTACTCAGCCGGTTCAACGTCACGGTTGACGATGCCAGTGACGGCGGTGGAGACACGAACAGTCCACCGACAGCGGACTTCACGTTTACAACCTCCGGCCTTACCGTTGATTTCACCGATCAAAGCACCGATTCAGACGGCAGCGTCGTGAGCTGGGACTGGGATTTTGGCGACGGCAACACCTCCACAGAGCAGAACCCCAGCCATACGTATGGCGCTGACGGCACGTACACAGTATCTCTGACGGTGACGGATGACGACGGCGCCACGGGCTCAACCTCACAGGATGTCACAGTCTCAGATGGCACCAGCGACGGAATTACGCTGACTGCTACCGGTTTCAAAGTGAGAGGCTTGCAAAAGGCAGACCTGGAATGGAGCGGCGCAACCGGTACCGATGTTGAAATCTATCGGGACGGCAACTTGATCGCTACAACGGCCAATGACGGCTTCTTTACCGACGATATCAATAACCGCGGCGGCGGCTCTTACACCTATCAGGTTTGCGAGGTCGGCGGTTCACCCTGCTCGAACGAAGCGACTGTCACTTTCTAACCTCAAGCTAAGTTCCTTCCTTCCAGATTCTGGCTCCCGGCTCGGCCGGGAGCCAGAGTCTGTTTTATTGATTTAGCCTCCCCGGCCCGCAAGCTGAAGCTTGAACACCGACACCCCGGTGGGTTTTGCTGTTCCCGGCCCCGCAAGCTGAAGCTTGGACACCGATTTTCATCCTTTACAAAAGAATGCAAAGCATGAGAATTGTCGGGCTGGAAGAATTGCTTGAATTACCGTTCACTGGCGCTTATAAAGTCCTGTCCTTCAGCTCACCTGCCGCTTTTTGAATCTGTTGCAGGTCGCTAGCGCTCTTGCGGTCCAGGTTGCGAAACTGCATTCGCATGCGGGGATTGTTCTGAAGCCGGTTGCGATTACGGGACAGGAAATCCCAGTACAGGGTTGTGAAGGGGCAGGCATTGTCTCCGGCGGCTTTCTTCGGATCAAAGCGGCAGTCATTACAATAGTTGCTCATGCGCCGGATATAGTTGCCGGAAGCGCAGTAAGGCTTGGTAGCCATGATACCGCCGTCGGCATATTGACTCATGCCGAGGACATTGGGCAGGGACACCCAGTCGATAGCATCGGCGTATAGGGACATGTGCCAGCGGTGCACTTCGTAAGGATGCACGCCCAGCAGGAGTGAGAATAGACCGAGAACCATCAACCTTTGAATATGGTGGGCATAGGCGTGGTTTTGCAGTTGAGCGATACATTCCCGAACGCAATTCATGTCGGTTTCAGCCGTCCACATGAAAGCCGGCATGGGCAAATCGGCTGCAAAGTAATTCATATTTGCATACTCCGGCATGCGCGTCCAATAGATGCCGCGTACGTACTCGCGCCAGCCGATGATTTGGCGCACAAAGCCTTCCACAGAATTGATGGGTGCGTGCCCTCGCTCATAGGCAACCACGGCTGCTTCGATAGTCTCGCGTGGTTTTAAAAGATGAAGGTTGAGTACGCACGATAGTCTGGAGTGAAAAAGATATGGCTGCCCTTTGAACATGGCATCCTGATAGGCGCCAAAATGGGGCAGCCTGTGTGTGATAAAATCTTCCAGAGCAAGTTTTGCCTGCTCACGTGTAACCGCATAGTCGAAATTGTGAAGTGAGCCCGGAGCGGACTTAAACCGCTCTTCTACCATGCGGATGACCTCTATGGTGATTTCATCGGGCGGGAAGGAACGGGGCGCCTTAAGCTCGTCCAGAGCCTCTGCTGTCATGGCCTCGCGGTTTTCGGCATCGAAGTTCCACTTGCCGGCCGCGGGCTTGCCGTCATGCATCAGAACATCGTGCTTTCGGCGGACTTCTCGATAGAAATTTTCCAGCCGCAACGATTTTCGCCCCTGCGCGAATTCCTGGAATGCGTCAATTGTGACCATGAAATGTCGGTCACCGCGGAGGTCCAGCGGGCAATTCAGTTCAGCCGCAACGCGCCTGATTTTTTCCAGCACGCGGTAATCTCCGGGCTGGGTGCAAACAATTTTTTGGGGCTGAGATTTGCGCGCATATCGCTTGATCTCCTCATCAAAACTACCGCGGTTATCGCTGTCATCGAGCTGTGAGTATAAGACAGTTATGCCTTGCTGCCGTAGCGCCTGCGCGAAATGACGCATGGCAGCGAAAAACAACACCAGGCGAATCTTATGCTGCGGAATGTAGGTCGCTTCCTCTGTTACTTCCATCATCAGTACCGCGTCCCGTTGCGGCTCGAAGTCGTCAAAAACGGCGGCTTCGTCATCGAGCTGGTCGCCGAAGACTAAAACGAGATGGCGTATTTTGTTATCTGCTGCCTGCATAAATACGAGTTTATTGGAAGCCTGTACCATCGGCAGCGCTGCGGTTCGATGCAGCCGCAGCGCCAGCGTATTTTGGCCCGTCCAACGGTAGTGCAGCCGGCAAACGCATCGGTAAGAGATATCTCGTTGACAATTCAGGATAGCTCTCAGGGCAACAGCATTTCCGCCCGCGATTTGATAAACAATTGGAACAGCAGCCGGCAGTACAAGACCAGCTCTTTTTTCCCAACCTGCGATACTGAGTAGCGCCAGAATCCGTACAGCGCTGTCAGGTTGAGCAGCTTTTCCGTATACAGCTTCCAGGTGAAATGCTCTTTTACGCGTTTGATTCCGGCTTTCGAATACGTATGCCAGTGTTGTTGCGATTTCTCCACCTTAGCATAGAATTCGAGCAGCGGTGTGCTTATCAGCTCCGGCATGGTCGGGTTGATGAGAAAGCCGCTTTCGCCGTCGATGATGATTTCAGCCGGACCGCCAAACTGGGTGGCAAAAGTGGGCAGGCCGCTGTACATAGCTTCCAGCACCGTCAGGCCAAAGCCCTCAAAGCGCCCCGGCTGGACAAAGACGCCGCCGTGGTCTGCAATGATCCGATACACTTCACCGGAATCTTCTTTCGGCAGGTGGATGCCAAGCCAGCGTATCTTGCCCTGCAGATTGTATTGTTCTATCAGCCCGTGCATCCGGTGAATCTCGGAGACTTCTTCCTTATCGGATGCGTGCCCCGGGTCGACATTGCCCGCCACAGCTATCAGGTTACATTTCTCCTGTAACTCCGGCGATTGCCCGAAACTCTCCACCAGTCCGGTGATGTTTTTGTTATGGTCCAGACGCGCCATGGTGAAAATGGGCGGCTTCTCCGGGTTATCCAGATGGCCGACGATGGAGTCCTGCTCCGCCGTAAACAAAAGTTCTTTCAGGTGTTCTTTTTGGTTTTGCAGGCGTCGGTCTTCTTCTGTGTAGGGAAAGTAAATTTTCTCATCCACGCCCGGGGGAATGACGTTGAATTTGGGATGAAACAGGTTGATGCCATTTTCGACTTGCAGCAAACCGGGCATGGTGAAAGAGAGATAAGATTCATACTGGCCGATGGAGTCCTTCGAGCCGGCGATCTCCTGGAACGTGCTGGTGATAATGAAATCAGCCATGTTCATGGAGATGAGGTCGACGATATGCTGAATGGAAAAGTGATACTGGTCTTCAAAATTAAACCAGTACAGGTCTGAGAACAGATATTTGTTTTTCTCCAGGGCGTGCGCGATGTTGCACTGCGTCACATCGAACTCGTCTGCCAGAAGTGTTGCAACCAGGTTGCCATCGGAGTAGTTGCCGATCACCAGATCCGGCGAGCCATTGAATTCGCTTATGAGTTCTCGTTTGGTCTCATAGGCAAATCGTTCGAGATAGGGCCATACTTCAAAGCGCGAAATCCAGTGAGGTATGATGTTGCCCTGCTTGTCATGGAATGGCACACGCAGGATATAAGCGTTTTCGGTGTGATGGATCTTCTCACGCCGCATGCCACAGGTCGTGCCCTGGCTGTCAGGGATGAGCCGGGTAACCACGACGATTTTGGGCATGATATTCAAACCGTAACTTTTGATGCGCTCGTTCATAGTTTGCTCGAGGGCGCGCACCTGGTCGAGGATGTAGACGATCTGGCCGCCGGTGTCAGGCCGGCCGAGTACATTCTCCTGGCCAAACCAGCCGTGCGGTGATATGATCGCGATGTTGGAGATCATCGGAATACGGGAAATGAAGCGCTCCAGATTACTGCTGTCTGGCGATTGAAACAACTCCAGCAACAGATGCATGGTCTCCTGAATGCGGGCGACCGTGTCTCCCCAGCCGGCTTCCAGACCGTGATGTTTTAGCGTGGGCGCAACGTCATCGTAGCTATCTTTGGGATTTGCACTCTCCAGGTCGCTGAGTGCAGATTCCAAACTGTTGCTCAGTTGGTCAACATTCTTGACCAGCTCGCCATTGATAAGCAACTGTCGGTCGCCGAATGAATGGATCTTCAAAAATTCATACAAGAATCGGTTCCACTTGTCGGGGTTTTGGAAAAGATTGCTCGACATGTATTTGTTGAGAAACTCGATGCCTTTGCCAATCCGTCTTGCGTCTTTGATATTGGGGCCGTAGTCATAGAAAGGCAGAAAATCTATTCGTAGTTTGCCGTCCTGGCCGTAAAGGTCGGGTCTGGCATGACGGTCGCGAATATCCAGAAGTTCCCGGACTGAAATTTCATCGACGTCTTCCATGTGGATGCTGATCTTATAGTAGCGATAGCGCGACATTTGATAACGATGAATAAGGATAACCACATCCTCGGAAATGATGATCTCCGGCGTGTGCTTGAGCAGTTTGTAAACTGATGAGCTATTGCTGAGTAACCCGTCCCTCTCATTATTGTGGCAGAAGTCCTCCAGCGCCAGCATGATATCATTATTAAGCAGGTATTTCTTTTCTCCATGCCACAGTTCGTACAAAAACATACGAAAATCCTGAACCTCGTTTTCCTTGACCAGATTACTCAGAGTTTTCAGCATACTTTAACATCCTCCATGGTGTTAGAAAGTGCACAAGTTCATTCGTAGTACTTTGAGCTGTACGGTAGGGCGGAATTGAGTGGTCGGGCTGGACTGGCGTTCCCAAACAGTATGTTACGCCCTTGAGTTTAGGAAGTTGTAGTGTGCAAAGCCATCCAGGATTCCGGCGGCATAATTCTTTTCCGAAAAATAAACATGCTTCAAACCACGCAGCTTTTCCATCTCCGGATCGTGGTTGCCGACGATGACGCCCAACATATCGCCGCGCAGCATGTCCTCATCGTTGTCGCTGTCGCCAGCGACAAGAATACGGCTCAGCGGCACATTCCATTTGTAAGACAGATAGCGTATGGCTTTGCCCTTGGAAGCGCGATATGGCAAGACATCCAGGAACATGTTGCGGGAGTAGATGAGATTGTAACGCAAACGATGTTCCGTCAATACTTTGTGGACTTTTGCCAGACGGTCATCGGTGTTTTCCAGGTAATAGCTAAGCTTGAAATCACGCTGGGCCCAGTCTTCTTGCGGCGACAGAAACGGCAACGAATCCAGAACTTCCTTGATTTTTTTACGATTCCATTTCGCCGAGATATGCGTGTGCCAGCTCTTGTCAGGCAGCAGGTCCGGGCCATAATAGATCTCGGTGCCGACAGAAGTGATGACGATGTCAGGATCGGGAATGTTGTTCTCTTTGAGCGCCTCACAGGCTGAGCTCAAATGCCGTCCGGTTGCGACGCCAAAACTGACTTTGTCTTTGTTTTTATC
>CAZVSL010000160.1:0-1809 GCA_964629935.1 uncultured Calditrichaceae bacterium
GGCTGACCGAAGCCGTCTTTGATCAATAAAAAATCAACCTGTGCGCTGGCGGATCGGCCAATGCTGATTATCAATATTATCAGAAAAGCGCGATAGCTCATGGTGTGCCTCCTCTTTCCGGTTCGGTGTGCCCCGGCAGTCCGTGCAATTGCGGTCAGGGCCGCCGGAACACACTCGTGAGTGTATCCAGCATGACCTACTTCACGAGCATGATTTTTCTGCTCTTGACGAAATCGGCAACCCGCATGCGCATGATATAGACGCCGGAGGCAAGTTGGCCGCCACGGTCATCCCGGCCGTTCCACCTGAGATTGTGCTGTCCTGCCGGCATATCCTGGTCGTGCACAAGTTGCCTCACCCGTTGTCCCAGCACATTATAAATATCGATACTTACTTTGCTGTCTTCCGGCAGATCGAAGCGCAGCGTGGTTGTGGGATTGAACGGATTCGGAAAGTTCTGATGCAAGGCGAAGCTTTCCGGCATGAAGTGGGTTGCGGCCACACCGTTACCGATTTTGGTCTTGTGTGCCTGGCCGCTTGCGTCCGCGCTGATGGCTTCACTGAGCGTAACTTTCGCACCGCTATTCTTTTTGTCTTCGTCCTGGATCTCAAACTGGAAAGCCGGGAGTTGGGTCAGCGGCAAAGACTTGCCGTCCAGAGCCGTGATGACATAGATTACCTCGCCGTCACGTTCGTGATGAAAAATCTGCACGTTGTCACCCTCAGGCGGCGCTAGTGGCCTGAGCAGACTCTCGTCATAGTCCAACGTAATTTGCATGCCGTGCACCGGTGTTTCGCTGCGGATTGTCACAGGCACGGAAGCGATGCCGTTCTCGATCAAAGCTTGCTCTTGTAGATCAAGGGTTATCTGGTCTGCAGCAGCCACTGGTTCGGGCTGTGTGATGCCAAGGATGTTGTTGACAATGGCAACCACATCCGCGACGTTGACCGCCAAATCGTTATTAAAGTCTGAGGCGTACTCCTGTGGGCCGCTGGGATCGACAAGTTTCAGGATAAAATCGACCAGCAACACGACATCGGCCACATCAATCCCGCCGTCGTCGTTGATATCGCCTTTCGTGACATCGAATGTCATGAAGGAGGTGGTGCTAAAGCGAAAGCGGTCGTCAACCGTGTTCGGCTTGGTGGTGTTGATCCGGATGATATAGCCCGGACCGGCGACCTTGTCATTGCTGTCGAAATCACACAGCATCATGCGGGCAAGGTATTCAAGCTCACCGAACGTGCCATCATCCACGAAACCGTCCATGGCGTCGGCCTCGAATGCATCGTAGCCCCGCGAATCGAAATAATAGTAAACCCAGTCTGCGCACTGGAATCCGAATGCCGGATCCGTTCCGTTTGGATCGCCCACTGCCCAGCCATCGGCGCTTTCACCGAACAGAATCGGGATCAAGCGCACGTCATCGCTCGGGTCGTCATGTGTACCAACACCAACATTCCATAGTGTAAAAGGCACCTGTTTTGAGGAACCGTCGCTGAACGCCCACCATCCCCAGCTTCCTTCTTCGAGTGAAGTGAGCCGCATCTCGAAATCAAATGGTACGGCGTTTTGGATGTTTCTTTCGATGCGTTCAATATCTCCGGCGCCGCCGCCTGCGCTGACATAGTAACGGTCGGAAAAGCCTTCTGCATTGAGACTATGCCAGACTTTGTTGCCGCCAAAAGGTGCTCCTCCTGGGTCAAAATGTTCCTCGGTGAGCGGCTGGCCGTCCGCCTGGACTTCTACCATGCCGTCGGCCTCGCCGGGGCCCGCAATGGCCGGCGCGGGACCCACAACCTGCAGCA
>CAZVSL010000160.1:1819-11467 GCA_964629935.1 uncultured Calditrichaceae bacterium
GTCGACCAGCGGTGCAGAGCCATTTGTGAGCTCCTCCGCCTGCTTCTGGCGACTCAGAAGCGTTGAGCCGGTATTCGTGTCGACCAGGTTCCACAAGATCTCGTCTGTTTCTTCGTCTTGCTCGAAAAAGACCTCGTATGTATGTCCTGTAACCTGCGTCGGGTCAACTACGGTGACATAAACACGTCCGTTGCTCTGGCCGGCGATATGCTCTGCCAGGGTGTCAGCCGTGACCTCGGAATAATCCGTGCCGATAACTGGCCCGATTGGCGTGACCTGCACGGATACGATAGGACTTTCGATAGCGCTGGGCTCGTCGTCGGGGCTGTAGACGTAGCTCGATGCGCCGAAATAATAGTCCGTACCGTTCATGAGCCGGCTGCCGCTGATAATGTCATGCTCGATCTCCATGAAATGCCGCACGCCGGTATCCCGGCCAAATTGCACCGGCATATTGATGATGACGCCTGTCTCCGGATCAAATTGTTCATCAAAGATAATTCCCACGTTGTTGATTTCATCAAACGTCGCGATGCGATGCCAGGGTCCAGCGGGCGACTCCGCCTGATAGATGTTGTAGCCTTCGAATTCATAGCCGCGTGAATTTTCCACAGCATCTCGTATGTCGGGCCATTGCAGGATGACCTTTTGATCCAGGGCTGTCGCCTCAAGCGCGAGTGTCTCGGGTGTCACTTGTCCTCGCGTCAGGTTGTCATAGGCGTGCTGCACCTGTATGGAAGTGAATTTGAGCGCAGACACGCTGGTCAGGCGGTCCGAGCCAATGCCCGTAATGGTTGCAATGACGGTTTCCTGTGTATCGCCCACGGCCATAGCAAAAGGTCCTGAGGCGAACTCGAGTCTTCTGTCTCCCGAGCCGCGGTCGATCCAGCCGCTTCCCGTAATCGGATCTCCTGGCACCAAGAATTTTGTTGGTTGACCAGTAGTGGGATCAGTGAAAGGAGTTGCGGGTGATTCGGGGCGAGGTAGAAAGCCACGTAAGAGATTCCACCACTGTAGCGTTACCTGGTAGGTGCCAAGTGGCCCAGGATCTGATGTCTGGCTACCGGCGGCAAAGAGAGCAAACGTGGTCATTCGTTGGTTCCGAAAGCCATCGCGCGGCTTCAGATCGAATACACCTGTGCCGCTTGGGTCAGGCACTATCGGTCCGCTCAGCAAATCATAGCCAACAGCCGGTGGCGGCAGACCCACAGCAGCATAAACAGCATCCGAAGAGCTGCTGTTGTAGGCGTAGCCCAGGTCCAACGTCGTATCGCAACCGGCAAGATCGTCTCCTGCCGAACCCACATCAGTATCCGCCCATTGGCCGATGTAAACGCTGTCTATGGTAGCGTTGGCAGGCGTGTCGAGATCTCCTTTGTAGATAAGCCGGAAGCGCTTGAAAACGGCCCTTCCGACTTCGGCAGTGCTGGCATAGGACCAGAGTGTAATCTGCTGCTCAAAACCGATTGGCGGCGACCCGGAGAAGCTGTTCAGGCGCGACTCATCCAGATCATTTGAAACCAGCCACACCACCTGGTCGGCCTCGGCAATGCCCGGTTCATCCGCATGGATTGCCGGGTTGAAGTCTTCACCAGGCGGCGGTTTTAATTTTGGCGTGCCATCGGCGTTGAAGCCGGGTGTGTATTGTCCGTCGCCATCGGCGTCATAAAACGGCGCGCCCTTTTCTGCCGGCCACTCGGTCCAGTCCCGCCGGTAGATCTCGCGCACTTCGTCGATCTGCGCCTGCGGTACATCCTGCTGCCGGATGCTGTTGAACTCTGCTGCATCCAGCCTCAGGTCAGCGGAGGCAAAGTCCCGGCGCACACGCCATATCCGGTTGACATCCGGATTATTGCGGTCTTCGGGAACGCCGGGCGAGATGATTGCTCCGGCCACGTGGCCGACATTGTACTGCGCACCGCCAACCCGAATGACCGGTTGCTGGCCATCGCTGATCTGGCCGCCCCAGACCAGGCCATCCTGAAAAACCACAGCCGTGGGCGGCTCGCTGCCACGCGGAAAATAGAAACCCGAGTTGCCGACCGGACTGAGGGCGGATTTTCCATCAGCATAAATCCACATAGCAACTTGTCCAACGTTTACCAGAGTCTGATTGGTGGTATTTTGCGCCAACATGGTCTGGGTGCGCTCGAATGTGTGAGAAGATGAAGCCCCCTTTTGTGCTCCTGCCGGAGAGGACAGCATGAGAATAGGCAGGAACATGAGTAACGGGAAGTATAGACGTGTCATGACCCTTCCTCCGCTTGGGTGAGAAATGTGAGACTTTTTAAATAATTCTGCGTGACGCAGACAGGATACCCTGCTCAGGTTGAAAAATCAGGTAAGAATGGGAATGATATAATCATAAAAAATCCGCCACCAAAAGTCAAGGTGTTTGGGTCACAGCAGACATAAATCCTTTCACCAGGATTGGCGCCGTCCTTTTAACATATCGCAACTTTCAGTCGATTATTTTAAGCTGGATAATTTACGTGAGAAGTGACTTTGCCGTTCCACGATTGCAGCTATGCATAATTGAATCCGCCCTGAAGCCGGCTTTCGCCCGCTTGCCTGAAATCAGCCCCCGTGGTTTCAGCATCAGGCTGAGTAAGGCAGCTATAGTTCATTTAAGCTAATCTTGATTATTCACAAACTGGCATTTTACGCTCAAAATCGAAATTCTGAGTTTTAGAGGGTGGGGTCGGTGTTCACGCTTTAGCGTGGTTCTTTTGCTCTTTTGGTTGCATGGGGTTTTTCCTCCCCAACCCTGCAAGCTGAAGCTTGAACACCGACACCCCGGCTCTTACTCTATAGCTAGCTATAGCTAGATAACCGGGGGGTGTGAATAAATGACTCGGCATTCTATTATGGTACCAGGCCTGGCTAGCTTGCATTATTCACAAATCGCCGCCTCCGCCAGAGGATAAATCCAGCGGGTCCGCATAGCAAATCCCGCGGACTGGAACCCGTCAGAAGGCGGCTTTAGCCGTCTTGCATGGATTGAGCCTGATGCTTCAGCATTAGGCTCAAAAGGGCAAATTCATGAATAATGCAGGCTAAGAGATTCGTTGAATGACAAAAGACTCGTGTCTGTCACAGACGCTATTGCAGGGGAATGCGCGCCTTGTTTTGCGCCAGCCAGGCGTCGAATGTTTGCAATTCCGGATTGAGTGAACGAGCGAATTCCGGATTGCGGGCGCCGCAAAAGTCCTGCTCAAAATCGCGCTTGTACTGATACATGTTGCCCAGATCATCAGCGCCGGGGAAATCGAAGCTGCGATAAACCTCCGGCGGCACATCGTTGTAGACCACTTGCTGGCCCAGGGCGCGCGTGAAGGCCTCAGCCATTTGCTTGCCGGTCAAATGCTCGCCGGCAATACCGACTGTCTTGCCGTGGAATTCTTTGCCCCGCTTGAAGATAGCAAACGCACATTTACCGATATCGTCAACTGCGATGCCCGGTAGTTTCTTGTCGCCCATGGGTAAGGTTAGCGCCAGCTTGCCATCCTCTCCCCGCTGGGGTCCCGCGCCAAAATTGATAAAATTCTCCCAGTAGAACGAAGTCAGCAGGAAGGTCGTGGGTACGCCGGCCTGGGTGAAGAATTGGTCGGACTCGCCTTTGGCATCAAAGTGCGGTACTTTGTATTTTTCCATCAGGGTGGGCATGCGCTCATCGCTGAGCGGCACTTTCTTGCGTGTGTCTTCGAGAGTTGACCAGATGACGTGTTCGAGACCGGCATCCCGCGCGGCCTCGGCCATTGTCTGCGCATGGACTTTTTCCTTGTCGGGAGAAAAGTGCTCCCAGAAGAATGTGACGCAATAAGCGCCATACGCGCCATCAAATGCACGCTTGATACTCTGGAGATCGTCAACATCAGCGGCCACGACTTCTGCGCCCAGCTTCTTGAGCTCTTTCGCTTTATCAGAGTCTGGATTGCGCGTGAGCGCCCGCGCCGTAAAACCGGCTTCCGGATCGCTCTGAATGGCGCGCACCAGGCCACTTCCCTGAGCGCCCGTAGCGCCGACAACTGCGATAATTTTTTTGTCTCGCATCTATGCCTCCATGTTTGGTTGTGTTGCAATTTTGAAACGTCAGAATTTTCGTTGACTTCCAGAACAACAACTGGCTGGAAATCTGGAAAGTAGATACCCCGGGACATATTGATAAAGTTATCCTGGAAGCGGTAGATTGTCAAGTGAATTCATGCCCTGCCCTGAAAAGGGTTTCACAAAAAGACTACTCGATAAAATAACAAAGTCAAACCTGGAAATATCCCAGCGCGGCAAAGCCGCATGGGCCGATTTAGTTTTCATTCTTTGCATTTTATTGCAAAGAATGAGAAGTAATATCATAAACCGGCATTTTATGCGCAAAATCGAAATTCTGACTTTTAGAGGGTAGGGTCGGTGTTCACGCTTCAGCGTGTCGTAAAGCCTAACCCGGACGAAGTCCCGTAAGCAACACGGGATCTCTACAGACCCCGTAAACAGAACGGGTTCTTACGACCGGAACCAAATCAAATATTAAAACGGAAAAATCAAAACGACATATTAAAATTTAAAAGACTTTACGACTAAGGCACTAAGGGCTGAACACCCAACGTATTAACCTTCCGTTGCATGAATAATCCAAGCTTAGACTTGAAAAAGTGTCTCATTCTTCCATTGCTGCAGGCAATTTTACCTTCCATATTTTGCATTTGTTTAGAATTTTGTGCTTCGGATTTCGGATTTCAAATACTTGCATCCTACCCCATAATTCCGTACCTTCCATTCTGTCAATTCAGAGGTCTAGCAAGATTCCAGCATGAAATACTGCAGCAACTGCGGCAACAAACTTTCCTTCGGTCCGGTACCGGACGATGATCGTGCGCGCTTTTTTTGCGAGAAGTGCAAGATGGTGCACTACGAGAATCCTAATATGATCGTCGGCTGTTTGCCGCGCTGGGAAGATCAGGTTCTGCTGTGTAAACGCGCCATCGGGCCACGCTACGGGCTGTGGACCTTGCCGGCCGGATTTCTGGAAATGGGAGAGAAAGTCGAAGAAGGCGCCCTGCGCGAGACGCGCGAAGAAGCCAATGCCAATGTGGAAATCGTGCGCTTGTTCTCAGTCTACAACCTGCCAACCGTCGGCCAGGTCTACCTGATTTTTCTCGCTGACCTGCTCGACCTCAATTTCGGCGCCGGCCATGAAAGCCTGGAAGTCAAACTGTTTAAAGAAAAAGACATCCCCTGGAATGAAATGGCCTTCAGCGCCATCCGCTTTTCCCTCGAAAAATACTTCGAAAGCCACCAGAATTCCAATCCGCATGTTTTCATGGGCACGCTTAATCGGTCGTGGTCTGAGCGACGTTAAGCGTTCTTTGGAGAGTCAACGCTCTCTCATCGCTGAGCCTGGGATAAGCACCAAATCCCAGGCGCCAAATAACAAACAAATTCCAGTGACCAAAAATCCAAATCCCAATCGTGTGGATTCGGCTCAGTATAAACGGCACCTGAATGTTCTGGTCATTGGGTCATTGTTATTTCGGATTTATTTGTAATTTGGGATTTGTCATTTGTGATTTCGTAAACACCTGGGTTCAGGACGATAGGCTACGCTTCTTTCATAACCTGACATTCCGGACAAAAATAAGTACTCCTCCCCACCTGTATTTTCTTCACAATCCCGGAACCGCAGACGAGACATGGCTGCTCATCGCGGCCGTAGACGGCGAGTGAGAGCTGGAAGTATCCCATTTCGCCGTTGCTGTCGACAAAATCCGTAAGGGTGGTGCCGCCCTTGCGGATAGCTTTGCGCAGGACTTTGCGGATGGAAGCGAGCAGGGTCTGCCAGTCCTCTGACGATAACTTCGCGGCTGGCGTTTGCGGGTGAATGCGGGCGTGAAACAGCGCCTCGTTCGCATAGATATTGCCTACGCCAACCATGAAGTTGGCATCCATGAGCAGATTCTTGATCGGGCGCTGCAGCTTGTGGGCGCAATCGTACAAGATTTCGGCCCGTGTGCCACGCGCCAGCGGCTCGACGCCAAGATTCACCAGTCTCGGATAGCGGGACAACTCGCCCGGCGGGATAGCGTCGACCATGCCAAACCGGCGCGTATCACGAAAGCGCAGCTCGCTGCCATTATCAAAATAGAATATCACATGGTCATGTTTGTCGAAAGCCGGTGAGCTGCTCAGCAGCAGCAACTTGCCGCTCATGCCGAGATGCATGATGAGCGTGCTGTTCTGCTCCATCTCCACCAGCAGATATTTTGCCCGGCGTTTGATGTCGCGGATGGTCTGCCCGGCCACCAGTTGCTGCAGGCGGGTTTCATCCACGGGCCAGCGCAGTCGGCTGTCGCGTACCAGAATGCGCTCGATTCTCTTGCCCGGCACATGCTGCTGCAGTGCCCGGCGCACGGTTTCGACTTCAGGTAACTCCGGCATAATCGTCTTGCTTAACTTGAATAAGTCTCTTCACAATAACAGTAAGGCACTCGGTATCCATTCAAAAACTTTAGACAGGATAACAGGATAAACACGATTGAACCCTCTTATCTAATCCTTTAGTACTTGATTTCCTGGTTTTTGAGATTACATTATCTTGTTCATCCTGTAATCCTGTCTAAGCATTTATTTCTATTTTACCGTAATCAAAAATCTGCTCTGCCAAACTGGCCGCGTCCAATAAACGAAACCAAGACGAGAAAGGCAAGCTCATCCTTTGCACCGGCAAATCCTCAGACTCGCCATCCCGAACATCATCAGCAATCTCTCCGTGCCGCTTTTGAGCGCGGTGGACACGGCGCTGCTCGGTCATCTCGAACACATCTATTATCTCGGTGCGCTGGCAGTCGGCAGCATCATCTTTAATTTTTTGTACTGGGGATTTGGCTTTCTGCGCATGGGCACGACCGGACTGACAGCGCAGGCTTACGGTAACAAAGACAGCGACGAAACTCAGCTCATCCTGGTACGCACTCTGCTAATTGCGGTGGCAGGCGGCGTGTTCTTCATCCTGTCGCAGACACTGATCGCCAGGATCAGTTTCATGATAATCGATGCCACACCGGAAGTGGAGATGCACGCGCGCGAGTATTTCCACATTCGCATTTTTGCGGCGCCGGCCACGCTGGCTTCCTATGCGTTTCACGGCTGGTTTCTCGGCATGCAGAATGCCAGGTATCCACTCATCCTTACGGTATTTGTCAATGTTAGCAACATCGTGCTCAATGTGTTCTTTATTTACAGTCTGGGCATGAAATCCGATGGTGTGGCGTACGGCACGGTCATTTCACAGTACAGCGGGATTGCCGTTGCGATTTTGCTTTTCAGGCGCAGATATGCAAAGCCGGACCTGGCGCGGCTGAAACCTCGCCTGCTGGAAGCAGAATCCATGCGTCGCATTTTCCGCGTCAATGGCGACATTTTTATCCGCACGCTTTGTCTCATTTTTGCATTCAGTTTTTTTACAGCCAAGTCGGCGGAGAGCAGCAACACTGTTCTTGCGGTCAACAGCATCCTGCTGGAGCTGATCATGATCCTGGCTTATGGCGTCGACGGTTTCGCCTTTGCAGCCGAGAGTCTGGTGGGCAAGTTTTATGGCGCCCGGGATGCCAGCGGGCTGCGGCAAACCATCAGGCTCTCGTTTGCCTGGGGAATGGGACTCGGCGGCTTCATTGCGCTGGTGTATGTGCTGTTTGGCGAAGGCATCGTTTCGCTCTTCACGGATAAAGAGGCGATCATCGCGCTTGCCATGACCTATTTTGTCTGGGTTGCCGTCGCACCGCTCATCAACAGCTTCAGCTTTATCTGGGATGGTATTTTCATCGGCGCCACGGCCACGGCGCCCATGCGCAATTCCATGATCCTCTGCACCTTCGTGGTTTTCCTGCCGACCTATCTGCTGTTGCGGGACACGCTGGGCAACCATGCATTGTGGCTGGCGCTCACGCTGTTTATGGTGATGCGCGGTGTCACGCTGGCGTGGTATGCGCGGCGGTATATTACTCTGTGACGAGAAGATGAACCGGAGTTTGGGAACACAAGCCGGTAAGCCAAAAACTTCTTGCCTAAGATCTGAATTTGGACTATTTTATAGTCAATCCTGAGTTAGAACGAACCGCCATTCATGAATACCGGGGAATTCACTTCAACCATATCGCATCATTTATCAAGTTGTTGATTCCGATGTCCATAATCATTGCATCCCGGATGGGCGCCGGGATTTGCAGGAGCTGCCCGAAAAAAGACTTCTTCGTTGATGAGTTTTGGCAGAGGCGAAAAATACTAACTTGTTGATTTTGGTGGAGTTATTGAGAGTGCCGGACAATACTGAAGTATTCACTCCGCTCGTTTCGATCCTCCGCAAATCAGGTACTCATTGATCATCGAATTGATTCTGAATAGTCATGAACATCCCTGAGCAACGACCCGAGGGACCTGTTTCCCGCGAAAAACGGTTGTTCAACTGGCAGCAATGGTCCGCCTGGCGGCGACGCGTGACCATCGCTGCTGGTGGTTTCCTGGCTGGTTTGCTGGTGTTTGCTGTGTTGCTGTATGCTGGCCTGCCGAATGCTGAAGAAATCAAGAATTATCGGCCGGAGTCTACCATAACGCCCGCCTCGATCGATTGGAGTACTTTGCCGGACTATCCTGTTCGCATGTGGGTACCGCTTGACCAAATCTCGCCGTGGCTGCAAAAAGCGGTCATCCTCAGCGAGGACGATCTATTTTATCAGCATGAAGGCATCAACTTTGACATGATGTGGGAAGCGTTCAAAGTGAACTGGGAGCGCGGACGCTATGCCCGCGGCGCCAGCACCTTGACCATGCAACTGGCGCGCAACGCGTTTCTGCACAAACGCAAAACCTTGTTGCGCAAACTAAAAGAGATGATTCTGGCGCGAAGGCTGGAGCAGCATCTGAGCAAACAGCGTATTCTCGAACTCTATCTGAATGTGGTGGAATGGGGAGAAAACATTTATGGGGCGGAAGCGGCGTCCCGTTATTATTTTGGCAAAGCCGCCGCGGACCTGAATCTGGCGCAGGCTTCTTTGCTGGCAAGTATGCTGCCCAATCCGAAATACTTCAATCCGTTTAAACGCTACCAGAGTTGCAAACGGATGCAGGAACGTGTGCTCTGGCTCATGGAAATATCACGCGTGATCACGGAGGGGCAGTTGAAGTCGGCTTTTGCGCAGACCGTGCATCTTCGCGGGCAGAAGGCGCCAGAAACACCGGCGCCAATCGATTCGCTGGTGGAGGCGCAATATGCGCTGCCGGATACATTGCACGAGATTCCCGTTCCCGTGCTCACGGACACTGTTTCCCGTGACACATTTTCTGAAATTAAACTCGATCCATCGCAGGTACTGCCTGCTGATACCTCGCAGGCTCTGAACTGATTCGATAAGGTCACTCCGCAGGTGCGGTCGCCACTGTCAATCCAAGTCGTTTCTCTACAAGAGGTCGAATACCCTTCATGCCCGTCTGCTCTGCCAGCCGCAGTGCTTCTTCCGGCGCCAGGTTTTGCCGCTCCACCAGCCAAACAGCCCACAGGCCGGAAATCCGATTGCCCGAGCTGCAGTGCAGCACCATTGGCCGCTTACCGGTTCGCATGATCTCATCTGAGACCGGTTGAAATCCCGATGTTGAAGTTGG
>CAZVSL010000161.1:0-2100 GCA_964629935.1 uncultured Calditrichaceae bacterium
AGATAAAAGTTGATTCACTTCTCCCTCCATTACTTATGCTGTTTCATTAGTATGTTGATTTGGGTGCATTCTATACTGTTCATAGAACTTCTGACGCCATGATGAAAAATCATTTTTGGCAATACTATCCCTGCATGCCATCATGAGCGCATGATAAAAACTTATATTGTGTAAACTGGCAAGGCGCATGCCCAGCGTTTCCTCTGCTTGCAACAAATGTCTGATATATGCACGTGTAAAGTTACAGCAGGCATAACAGTCACATCCTTCCTGGATTGGCTGAAAATCATCTCTAAACTTGGCATTTCGGAGATTCATGGGGCCGGACCAGGTAAACACTTGCCCCTTGCGACCGTTGCGGGTCGGCAAGACACAGTCGAACATATCCACACCCCGCGCAACGCCTTCCACCAAATCTTCGGGCTTGCCCATGCCCATGAGATAGCGCGGCTTGTCTCGCGGCAACAACTCGGTGCAAATATCAACCATTTCAAACAGCGTTGGCTTTGGCTCACCGATGGAAAGCCCGCCAATTGCATAACCAGGAAAGTCCAGCGCCATCAATGATTCCGCACTGACGCGCCGGAGTTCAGGGATGGTGCTGCCCTGAACAATCGCGAACAAGGTTTGGTGGAAATCATAAACTGGCTGTGCGTTGCGAAAGTGGACAAGACAACGTTTCGCCCAGGCAGTCGTTCTATGAACCGCCTTAGCCGAGTATTGCTGAGAGCAGGGATACGGCGGACATTCATCCAGCACCATCATAATGTCCGATCCCAGATTCATCTGCACATCGATGGTCGATTCCGGCGTGAATTCATGGAACGAGCCATCAATGTGTGATTTGAAAGTGACGCTGTCGTCCGTTATGCTGCGTAAATCTGCAAGGCTATAAACCTGATAGCCGCCGCTGTCGGTCAGCAACGGGCCATGCCAGCTCGAAAATTTTTGCAGGCCGCCCGCTTTCCTGATAATGGAAGGTCCCGGACGTAAATATAGGTGATAGGTATTGCCCAGGATAATTTGGCTGCCAGCATCCCTAAGTTCTTGCGGCGATAAAGATTTCACCGTGCCTTGCGTGCCTACCGGCATAAACACCGGGGTTTTGACGACACCGTGTGCGGTCTTGAGCAAACCCGTTCTTGCCCTTGTTGTCGCATCCTCATGAAGGAGCCGGAATATGGCGTTCAATTCAAGACCTCTTCCAGAGCATCTTCAGCACGCTCGACTGCCCTGACCTTCAGGCCGCCTTTGCGCTGGAGAGACCTGGCATTGAACTCCGGAATCACAGCTTTGTCAAAGCCGAGTTTTTCAGCTTCTTCAAGTCGCTTATCGATCTGTGGTACTGCCCGAATCTCGCCGCCAAGGCCAATCTCGCCGATCAGCACACTATGGGGGTCCACAATCCTGTCTTGAAAACTCGAAGCGATAGTTGCCAAAATACCAAGGTCCGCCGCAGGTTCATCAATTCTGACGCCGCCAACAGCATTAACAAAGACATCGTGCGTTCCAAGCCTCAATCCCAGTCTCTTTTCCAAAACCGCGATCAGCAAAGACAAACGCCTGCTATCCACACCTGTCGCTGTTCTTTGTGGCACGCCGTAACTCGTTGGGCTGGCAAGCGCCTGGATTTCTACCAGGAACGGTCGCGTCCCTTCCAGGGTACACACCACAGCAGAACCGGAAATATCTTCTTTGCGTTGTTCGAGAAACAAAGCAGAGGGATTTGCCACTTCACTCAAGCCAATATGGGTCATCTCAAAGACGCCAAACTCTCTTGTTGAGCCAAAGCGATTCTTGCCGGCTCGCAGAATCCTGTAGAAATGCTGGCGGTCACCCTCGAAGTTGAGAAGGACGTCCACCATGTGCTCGAGTACTTTGGGACCTGCGATATAGCCTTCTTTCGTGACGTGTCCGATAAGAATTACCGGCATATCTCGTCTCTTTGCAAGCTGGGATAATCTCAGCGCACACTCTCTGACCTGACTGATGCTGCCAGGAGAGCTTTCCAATTCCGGCAAGAAAGCCGTTTGGATTGAGTCTATTATCACCAGCCCCGGGCTGAGCTCATCAATGGCGTGAATAATTTGGTGTAAATCC
>CAZVSL010000161.1:2111-11464 GCA_964629935.1 uncultured Calditrichaceae bacterium
TTTCAGCAAAAATATACAAATGATCCGTGTCCAGCCCCAGACGCTGCGCCCGCAATTTTGTTTGCTGAATCGACTCCTCTCCGGAAACATAGAGCACCGGAAAGCCATCGCTGGAGACCGCAGCGGCTTCCTGCAACAACAAAGTGGACTTTCCGATCCCTGGATCACCTCCGAGCAGCGTCAACGAGCCGGGCACAATACCACCGCCCAAAACCCGGTTGAACTCACCTGATTTCACAGAAATACGGTTTTTGGAATTGAATGATACCTGGGACAGGCTGACCGGAGAGCTTGCCGGTTTTAAGCTTGCCTTCCAACCGGCCGGTGACTGCGACACGACTTCTTCGACAAAACTGTTCCACGAGTTACATTCGGGACAGCGGCCTATCCAGCGAAGCGATATGTGACCGCATGTCTGACAAACGAATTGGGACTTATCCTTTTTGGTCTTCAATGACTCATATACGGTTTGGGCTCATCAAGATAAACTCTAAAGTATCAAATAGGGGTTAAAAAGTCAAGATATTCTTGACTACACCCTAATGTTTTCATACATTTACGGGATGAAAACAAAAGCCCCTGCAATCCATATTGCGGCCGTCTTCATTCTCGCTTTTTCGATGACTTGTAGTGAATGGACAGGAGGACATGAAAAGGTCCTGCCGCCCGAGCAGTTTGCTGAGATTTATGCCGCCCTCGTCGTGCTGAGTGCAGATACTTCTGCTGTCTCCGATTCATCCGACTATTTAGAGGCCGTGCTGGACAGTTTTGAGGTCTCAAGAAAGGAGTTTGAGCGAAGCATAGAGCAGTATGAGTCCCGCCCCCAAATCTGGCTAAGAATTCTGGAACACACCGCAGACTCACTTGAAAGAGTGATCGCTGCGGATTCGGTGCAAACCAAAAAAGAATCGATGTTTCATTTCAAAACAGATGGTTGAACCTGAAACAGCAAATCACTGAAACAAGCAGCTTGTGTATAATAATGAAACATTGATTTCTAAAGACTTAAGGGAGAAAGATCCGATGGCATCGCATTTGCTTAGGATAGGTCTGATTTTCAGGGGTAAAACAGGGATGTTACTCGATCGAGACGTATTTGAAATTGAGCTTACCTCTCCGATTTCAATCTGTACTCATCACGGAAACGGACTTCCATCAAGACTACAAAATTTTGATCTCCAACTCCAACCTTTCGGCATAGCATCTTTCGAGGAGATCAAGCACCCCGGGGACTGGCAAAAAAACAACTGAGCGCTGCTTCTTCGGATAATGCCAGTCCCTTTTTTTATTTTTGTTCAACTCCTCTGACTACAAACAAGTTCACGTAAGACGTTCCTTCAGGTAGGAAATTGCTGTTTTAAGCTCCACTCTCTTCTGATCGCCTGTCTGCAAATGCTTTATGGTTATCTCCTCTGCCTGCTGTTCGTCCGGACCAATTATAATAACAAATGGAATGCCCCTTTTGTCTGCGTAGCTAAATTGCTTCTTGAGTTTAGCTGTATCCGGATAGCTCTCCACATGAAAACCGTGGCGTCTCAATTCCTGAGCTACGGAAAGCGCAGCAGGCAAAGTCGTGTCTTCGAAAGCAGCCATAAGAATCTGGGTTTTGGTGCGGGTTGTAGGAAACATATTTAGCTCATTCATCACATCAATGATGCGCTCGATGCCAAACGCTGTGCCTGTCGCCGGAATATCCCGACCCAAAAACATACCGATCAGATTGTCGTATCTGCCGCCGCCCGTCAAGCTACCCATCTTTGGCTCAGTGACCACAGACTCATAGATAGGCCCGGTATAATAACCCAGACCGCGCACCAAATACAAGTCAAGTTCATAATTTGCAGCGGAAACGCCAAAGCCCTGCAAATAGGTCTGCAATTCACGCAGCTCAGATACGCCTTCCTGCAGAGTCTGGCTCTCTCCATATTGGTCGCTTAGATATTCCAGAATTTTGTCAACATTGCCGCCCACATCCAGAATGGAAACCAGTCTGTCAACCTGCGCTGTGGAAAGGCCTAGTTGTAGCAACTCTGCACGAACACCTTCCAACCCTATCTTCTCGAGCTTGTCAATAATGATGAAAACGGTGTCTTTTTGGTCATCGCCGATGCCTGCGCATTCCAGCATGCCGCTCAGAATCTTTCGGTGGTTGATCTTGGTTTTGAAATTGCTAAATCCCAGCGCCGTCAGAACATCGTGGACGACAGCAATCGCTTCGGCATCCGCAAGCATTGAGGTCGCGCCAATCGTATCAACATCGCATTGATAAAACTCGCGGTATCGTCCCCGCTGTGGCCGGTCGGCCCGCCAGACGGGCTGAATCTGATATCGCTTGAATGGTAAGGTCAATTCGTTCTGGTACATCGCCACAACCCGGCTCAACGGAACGGTGAGGTCGTAGCGCAAAGCTTCTTCTACCAATTGGCTGTAGCGCTCTACTATAAATTCTTTCTTGCCCTTGAGCAGGTCCTCGAGACCTGTGCCGCGGCGCAATACTTTGAAAATGAGCTTCTCCCCCTCATCTCCATACTTTCCGGAGAGCACATCGAGCTTCTCTATGGAAGGGGTTTCAAGCGGCTCATAGCCATATCTTTCGAATATGTCACGCATAGTGTTGATGACGAACTGCCTCTTGACCATGGTCTCAGGCAGAAAGTCGCGCGTGCCTTTCGGAATACTAGGTTTGATCACTGTCATACGCTGTGCGGTTCGCCCTCCATTATCGTTCTAATCCCCGAGAAATAGATTTGCTTCAGTTCTTTAGTTGAAGCTTCAATCGTGTCATTTATCTTGAGCATGGATTTGTCTGTGACATGGCCGAGCACCTGCATGGGCGTCTGATGCTCATCACACAGGCGCCGCAAAGAGTCCACCTCCTCCGGCGCTACGGAAACGATGATTCTTGACTGGTCCTCTCCGAAGAGGCCAAAGTCTGGCCTCATCTTAAAATCGGTGCGGACTTCAGCTCCAAGCGTCACCTTTGGGTTGAGCAAACAAGCCTCAGCCAGAGCCACGCCCAGACCTCCTTCTGAGACATCATGCGCTGATTTTATTATGCCGCTCCCGATGCCGGCGAGACAAGCCTCTTGCAGACGTCTTTCTGTTTTTAGATCCAAAGCAGGACAGTCGCCCGTCACCAGGCCGTGATAAATCTTGAGATATTCACTGCCGCCAACGTGGCCATGGGTATTGCCGAGCAGGACGATCATGTCACCGGGTTGCCCAAACCACGCTGTTCTAATGCGGTCCAAATCCTCGATGACGCCCAACATGCCGATCACAGGCGTCGGGTAGACCGCACCGCGGGGGTTCTCATTATAAAAGCTGACGTTTCCGCCAGTAACAGGCGTGCCGAGCGCCTCACATGCTTCGCTGATGCCTTGCACGGCGTGGGTGAATTGCCAGTAGATTTCCGGTTTGTAAGGATTACCAAAATTCAGACAGTTGGTTATGGCTACCGGCTTTGCGCCTGTGCATACGACGTTGCGCGCGGATTCTGCAACGGCAATCCGGCCGCCCATTTGTGGGTTCAGGTAAACGTACCTGCCATTACAATCCGTTTTTAAGGCCAGGGCTTTGCGTGTGCCCTTGATCCTTACCACGGCGGCATCAGAGCCTGGAAGAACGATGGTGTTGGACCGCACCATGTGGTCATATTGCTCAAATACCCATTCTTTGCTTGCAATGCTGGGGGAAGCGAGAAGCTGCTTGAGCACGGCCGTGCAGTCTTCCGGCTCTTTCAGGCTTGCTGCTTCGAAAGCGCGAAGGCTGGCAAGATATTCCGGTTCCCGTGTCTCGCGATGATAGACGGGCGCCCCGCCGCCCAGCACGAGGGAAGATGCAGGAACGTCTGCAACTGTCACACCATGCCAGTTTATCCTCAGCTTCTGCCCTTCCGTCACTTCTCCGATCTGCTCACAGGCTAAATCCCAATTGTTGCAAATCTCCTTCACAGCTTTTTCTTTGCCTTGCCTGACCACTACCAGCATGCGCTCCTGAGATTCAGACAACAGGATTTCGTAAGGAGTCATATCTTTCTCACGCAAAGGTACGCGCTCGAGATCAACCCGCATGCCGCAATGGCCTTTCGCTGTCATCTCGCTGGTGGAACAGGTGATCCCGGCGGCGCCCATGTCTTGTATACCAACAAGCAGATCGGCTCTAATCATTTCCAGGGAGGCTTCCAGCAGCAGTTTTTCTGCAAAGGGATCGCCTACCTGGACCTGTGGCCGGCGCTGCTCTGAGCCTTCGCTGATTTCTTCGGAAGCAAAGGTGGCTCCGTGTATGCCATCGCGCCCGGTGGCAGAGCCAACGATCATAACAGCGGATCCGACATCTTGTGCGATAGCCTTTGCGGCTTGGTCATGTTCCACAATACCGACGGCCATGCAATTGACCAACGGATTGCCGCGGTAGCTTTCGTCAAAATAAACTTCACCCGCCACGGTCGGGACTCCAAAGCAATTGCCATAATCGCCAATGCCTTTGACCACGCCATCGAACAAATAGCGTACGCGCGCATCTTCAAGACTGCCAAAACGCAGGGAATTCAAAGCTGCGATGGGACGGGCGCCCATACTGAAGATGTCCCGCAGGATGTCGCCTACCCCGGTTGCAGCGCCCTGATAGGGTTCGACAGCGGACGGATGGTTGTGGCTCTCAATCTTGAAAGCGACCGCCAGACCATCACCAATATCAACCAGGCCGGCGTTTTCCTCCCCAGCCTTCACCAGCAAATGCTTGCCCTCACGGGGCAACGTCTTTAGCACAGCAATAGAATTCTTATAGCTGCAGTGCTCGGACCACATGACGGAGTAAATGCCTAACTCCGTAAAAGTGGGAGTGCGTCCAAGAAATTCGAGGATACGTTGATACTCCTCTTCGGTTAGGCCATGTTCCACGGCCAAATTCAGGTCTACTTTGGGTTCGGTCATGTTGTCGACTACGGAATTGTGAGCTGCATTTCCAATTTCTTGGCAAAGTAATTGATAGATGAATATGTCGCCTCCGCCTTGAGTTTGAAAGTATATGTCCCCGCTTTGAATCTGTTGCTATTGGCCGGGTTTGAAGTCTGCTCGTCGATTTGTCCGTTCCGGAGAATATGCCAATTGGCATCCAACGCAATGGTATGCTCCCCCATAAAATACTTTGCGCGTTCAAATACGGTTGTCTCCTCACCGTCCTGACCAGCAGTCACTGTCAGTGTTAGATAGGACGGTTCTGTGAGCAGAAAAGTAAGCATCATGTGTGAATTTTCTGCAGCGGATCGAGCTTTAAAGTCGAGCACATCCGTACCGATCCAATAGTACTGCGCCGACTCTTTCTCTGCCACGAACACCTGTCCAAAGCGCTTGTAGATGGCGATGCCGCGCGGTTCATGGAATTCCTTGTCACCACTGCCTTTACGCCCGAAACTTGTCAGGTAGTTTAGGTCGCGGTCAAACTTGTGAATGCAATGATTGCGCATGTCCGTGACCCAGATGTTGCTGTAGTAATCTATGGCAAGATACATGAGCTGGCTCTCTTCGAAGCCAAGGTCTGTCACCTTCGCCGCTTTAAGAAACTGTCCGGCCAGGGTAAATTTCTGCAGCCGCTGCCCATCCAGGTCGATAACCACTATAAACGCATCCTTGAAATGGGACCATCTTTCGCTACCGTTTGTTGCGGTAATGCCGGCGGGATGCCATAGATGGCCCGAATCCGCGCCCTGGTCGCCAAACCAGATGTGTAGTTGATTATCAGGACGAATTACCTGGATACGATGATTGTTGGTATCGCTGATATAGACCATGCCATTCGAATCAAGCGCCACGCCTGATGGCGAATCGAATTGCCCGGCCAATGCTCCCTTGCCGCCGATAGCACGGACGAATTTCAGCTCCTGTTTCGGATTAAACAATCTGACTATCCGATGGTTACCTGTATCCGCAACGTAGACGTCCCCTGTTTCATTGGCCGCAATAGCGGTAGGTTGATTCAGCCGCTTGATCCCCGTCGCGTTCTTGCCATAGAATCCCAAAGAAGTCATCGACTTATTAAAGACAATGACATTCTCACCGGAATTTACGCCATAGCCAGTCACCTCGTCATCGTCCTCCCGTGTCGAAGGATCGTCCCAGCTTTCGAGGCGGACCACAGCGATGCCCTGCGGATTCTTTACCTTCACTTTGTTACGGGTGTAAATCAACAGGTGCATCTTAGTAGCTTTTCGGATACCCATGGTGTGTAAGAAAGATGGGAACACCAGGGTCGTGGGATCATACTTGTCGCCGGCAATGCCCAGACTGTTGGCAATGAGGATAGCTGAAATCACACAAGCTGCAATTCGATTTAGCCGCACGGTTGTCATCCTTTTCTGACGATGTGAAAATGTTCCCAAACTCTTCTGGCAACATCCGCCGGAATGCCCTCAACAATCTCAAGCTCGTCAACGGTTGCTTCCTTTATGCCCTTGACGGACCCGAAATACTTCAGCAACGCTGCGCGTCGGGACGGCCCCACACCGGGGACATCGTCAAGCTCGGATTGAATCGTTCTCTTTTTGCGCAAACTGCGGTGATAGGTGATGGCGAATCTGTGGGCTTCATCACGCAGATGTTGCAATAATTTCAGGCCTGATGACGTCTTCGGGATATTCTGCGCCTCCGGACTGCCCGGCAAGAAAACTTCGTCCAGCCGTTTTGCCAACGCTGCCACGGGCAATGCCTCCTTGCCGATCTCTCTTAAAGCTGTCAACGCAGTTGAGAGCTGCCCCTTGCCGCCATCCACAACAATCAGGTCGGGCGTGTCCATCTTGTCCGCGAGAGAACCGCTATATCGGCGGCGGATTGCCTCAGCCATCATCGCAAAGTCGTCCGGTGTATCCTTGACCTGTATTTTAAACTTGCGGTAGTCACTCTTTTTCGGTCGACCATTGACGAATGTCACCATAGAGGCCACAGCATCGGTACCCTGAATATTCGAGATATCGAAACATTCTATTCTTCTGGGCGAGCGGCTCAGCTTCAGGTCCCTTTGCAAAGCCTTGACATTGTGATGGAGCGCGTCCTTTGCCTTGAGCTTTTGCAGTTTCAGCTCGTCAAGCAGCAAGCGGGCGTTTTTCATCGCCATATCAACCAGACGCACTTTCTGGCCGCGTTGCGGCACGATAAACTTCACCCGCGCGCCCCGCTTTTCTGCAAGCCATGCCTGAATTTCATCTTTGTCTTCGATATCCACCGGCAAATAGATTTCTGCGGGCACAAAATCGCTTTTCAGGTAAAACTGCTTCAAGAACTCAGAAACAACGTGCTGGGTGGTTTCCTCCTCAACGCCGTTCAAATAGAAATGATGGCGTCCCAGAACCTTGCCGTCACGCACCTTAAATACGACGCCGCAAGCATCGGCATCTTCAAGCGCTATGGCAACTATGTCCCGGTCGGTCGCCTCGTCGGTGACAACTTTCTGCTTGTACTGAAAATCTTCGATGAACCGGATTTGGTCCCGGACTCTGCCGGCCTCTTCGTAGCGTCGCGTTGCCGCCAGTGACGCCATCTTCTCCCGAAGTTCGGCCACAACCTGTTTGTCTTTGCCGTTGATGAAATTCACGATCTGATCGACCATGTTTTGATACTCTTTTACGCTCACGAGCCCTTCACAGGGACCATCGCACTTTTTGATATGATAGTCGAGACAGAGCTTCACCTTCTTTTGGGCCACGACCTCTTCACTTAAATCGTAGTTGCAGCTTCGGATTGGAAATATGCGCTTGACAGATTTGAGCAGGTTACGCATGGAACCCACATCGGTGTACGGGCCAAAATAGCGCGATCCGTCCCGCACGATCTTCCGAGTTGGAAAAATACGCGGGAAACGCTCGTTTGTGACCCGAATATAGGGAAAGCTCTTGTCATCTTTCAGGTTGACGTTGTATCTCGGTCGGTATTCTTTGACCAGATTCATCTCCAGGATGAGCGCTTCGATCTCAGTATCGGTCACGATCACCTCAAAATCGGCGATACGTGACTTCAATCGGTGCAGCTTCGGCCCTTCCAGTCTGCCGTCCTGAAAATATGATTTCACCCGGTTGCGCAAGACTTTCGCCTTGCCTATGTAGATGATTCTGTTATCCTTGTCCTTA
Organism: uncultured Calditrichaceae bacterium; assembly: GCA_964629935.1. Taxonomy (GTDB): domain Bacteria; phylum Zhuqueibacterota; class Zhuqueibacteria; order Oceanimicrobiales; family Oceanimicrobiaceae; genus CAZVSL01. The sequence continues at coordinate 10,231 of CAZVSL010000161.1, forward strand.
AAAAGGTAGCAACCAGGCTTTTTGGGAAGGGAATTGAGTTTTTGTTGCAGGGGTTTTGTTACCACTTTGTTTATTAGGATGCTTTGGGATACTGCACCAGCTCGTACAAGATTCCACCCGTGGACCTGGGATGAATGAACGCCACTTCACTCCCTCCTGCCCCACGGCTTGATGCAGATTCGACGAATTGCATGCCGGCCGCGCGCAGTGTTTCTTTTGCGGCCTGCAGGTCTTCGACCTCGAAACAGATGTGGTGTATGCCCTCGCCCCGTTTTTCAACAAACCGAGAGACGGTGGAATCGGGCGTCGTTCCTTTGAGCAATTCGAGTCGCACCTCACCAACCTGAAAAAACGCTGTGTCTACCGCTTGTTCTTCTACTTTTTCCCTGTGGCTACTTTCGTGGCCAGTGAGAAGTTCGTAGCGTTTGATCGCGTTGTCCAGGTCTGATACTGCAATGCCAATATGGTCGATCTTTTTTATCATAGGCTGCGCAAGTTTCATAAATTGACAATCAATGACAGGTCCAGGGCCGGAGCTGAATGCGTCAGGGCGCCCACGGAGATAAAGTTGACCCCGGTTTGGGCATAATCGCCAACATTTGCCAAACTTATGCCGCCGGAGACTTCCGTTTCAATTTTACCGTCGATGAGCGAGACCGCTTCTGCTGTTTCCGTAATAGACATATTATCCAGCATAATCCGGTCGACTTGTAATTCGAGGACTTCGCCAATCTGATCAAGCTTACTAACCTCAACCTCGATCGGCAGGTTCCTGCGGTTCATGCGCATTGCCTGGCGCACGCTTCTCACTGCCTGGCTTGCACCGCCGGCAGCAGCAATATGATTCTCTTTCAAAAGAACCATATCATACAGTCCGAAACGGTGATTGTGGCCGCCGCCAGCCCGGACAGCATATTTTTCGAGTTGTCGCAGTCCCGGCGTCGTTTTTCTGGTATCCAGGATCTTCACCCCTGTGCCACGAATGGCCCTGACATAGCGAGACGTCAGGGTGGCAATGCCGGACAGCCTCTGCATGAAATTGAGCGCAGTGCGCTCGGCTGTAAGAATACTCCTGCAACGGCCCCGGATACGCAGCACGCTTTGTCCGGCCTCAACCGCATCGCCATCACGAAAATGGGGCTCGAGCACCAGCTCTGAATCGATCCTTCGAAACACGCGCACGGCTACATCTATACCCGCCAGGACACCACTGTCCCTGGCTGTTATGACGGCA
>CAZVSL010000162.1:0-11460 GCA_964629935.1 uncultured Calditrichaceae bacterium
GCGTGGCCGTCTGCCCGGTTGATTCGATTGAATTGCGCGAGGCCCGCATCGAAATCTTAAGTCATTGTATCGACTGTATGCTGTGTGTTTGGATTTGCCCGGTGGAGACTTTGGCGCCGTTACAGGAGGTGGAAGCAATTTCATGCGAGAGCGGTATGATTGCATAGTTGTGGGGGGCGGGCCCGGCGGCGCCTGGGCAGCTAAGCATGCTGCTGAAGGCGGCGCGCGCGTCCTGTTGCTGGAAAAAGACCGCGAGGTTGGTACGCCGGTCCGATGTGCTGAGGCGGTCGGCGTAAAAGGACTGCATGCCGTCGTAGAGCCAGATCCGCGCTGGATCAGCAATCGCATTCAAGGGGCAGTGCTGATTTCTCCGGAAGGCCGGGAAGTGGAAATCGCCAGCGATTCGGAGCAGGGCTACGTTCTGGACCGCAAGATCTTTGACTATGACCTGGTCAGGCTCGCAACACGCTCCGGCGTTGAAGTGATGACCAAGGCGTATGTCTGCGATGTGATAAAACCGAATGGCGCAGTTGAGGGCGTGCGCGTGGAACACATGAGCAAGCGTTATGATATTGGCGCCAAAGTCGTGATAGGGGCTGATGGCGTCGAATCACGTGTGGGCCGCTGGGCGGGACTGCGAACCAACATCAAGATGGCAGACATGGAAAGCTGTCTGCAGATGACGCTGTCAAACGTGGATGTCGATCCACGCTATGTCTATTTCTATTTCGGGCGCAACATTGCGCCGGGCGGCTACCTGTGGGTATTTCCGAAAGGCCGCGATCTGGCCAATGTTGGCCTGGGCGTGTCCGGAGAATTTTCACGCTATAAATCCGCCAAAAGATACCTGCAGGAATTCATAGACCGGCGGTTTCCGCACGCAGCCGTGCTCTACACCGTAGTCGGCGGCGTACCCTGTGCCCCGACTCTGAAGAAAATCGTAACAGATGGCCTGATGCTGGTGGGAGATGCTGCTCATCAGGTCAACCCCGTATCCGGCGGCGGAATTGCCACGGCAATGTTAGCCGGCCAATTGGCCGGCAAGGTGGCCGCAGATGCCATTCGAAACCAGGACTATTCCGGCCGGATGCTGCAACGATATGCCGATGAATGGCATTCAGCACAGGGCAAGAATCATGAACGCATGCATCGGCTCAAGAAAGCCGTTTATAAGTTGACCGATGACGATCTCAACCGAACCGCGAATTCCGTGTTGGCTCTGCAACCTGAGAAACGAACGCTTGGCAACGTTTTCAAAAACGCTCTCATAAGACATCCGTCACTGATTCTGGATGTGGCGCGTGCTTTTATGATGAAATAGAATCTGGTATAGGGAAGACCATGAAAATTCATCAATTTGGTTATGTTTCGAATATTCTGAGTATTGCGCGGGTTCTCCTTGTCATACCGGTTTACTACTTTCTGAATATGCAGTCTGCTACCGGCAATGTCTTCGCGGTTCTGGTGATGTGCCTGGCGGCATTAACCGATCTGTTCGATGGCATGCTGGCGCGCCGCCTAAATCAGAAATCTGACCTGGGCAGAATTCTGGATCCGGTTGCCGACAAGATAGCCATCGCTATCGTCGGGTTCGTATTGTACAAACTTCGCGACCTGCCGCTGTGGTTTCTGGGGTTAGCTATTTTGCGCGATGTCACGATCATATTGCTGAGTTTTTTCCTGGTAGCCCGTACACGTGTTATGGTAGAATCCAACATGATCGGAAAGATCACGGCGGGTGTGCTGGCATTTCTGCTGATCGTCTACACCCTGGATTGGCAAGCTGCTAAACTAGTGGCGCTCTGGGCCAGCGTCGCCATGATTGCTATTTCATCAGCCAGCTATCTGAGGAAATTGGCCGTACTTTCAAGAAAAAAGCCGGACCGGTCGGCAAGTCTGTCCAAAACCTCTCACGAAAAGAAGGAGAGGGTTACTTAACTGAATGAGATTAACCTGAAAAATTATGGCATCTTTATTTGATAAATTTAAGAGCGGCCTGGCCAAGACACGCGCCGGATTTGTAGATGAAATTGTCAGCCTGGTGAAGAACAAATATGAGTTGGATGACGAATTTCTGGATCGGGTGGAAGAGATTTTGATTGCAGCAGACATCGGCGTTGACACCTCGCTGGAAGTTATCGAAGCGCTCCGTGATCGAATCAACCGGGTCGGCTTTGGCCAGAAGCAGGAAGTCATTGGCTTTCTCAAGCAGCAAATCGCCGAGCATCTCCTGGTCAGCCCGGCGGGCGATGGCGATGCCGAGAGCTTCTACTCGCCGCAGGTCAGACCATATGTGATCATGGTCGTGGGCGTCAACGGCGTGGGCAAGACGACGACTATTGCCAAGCTTGCCAAAGGATTTCGGCAACGAAGCAAGAAAGTGTTGTTAGCTGCGGCAGATACATTTCGTGCCGCTGCTACAGAGCAGCTTGAAATTTGGGCCAAACGAGCTGAGGTGGATATCGTACGCACCCAGCAAGGTGGAGATGCGGCCGCGGTCGCGTTTGATGCCGCAAAAGCATCACTCTCTCGCAGCGCCGATGTGCTTATCGTTGACACGGCCGGCCGGCTGCATACCAAAGTCAACCTCATGGAGGAACTTAAAAAAATCAGGCGCGTGCTCAGCAAGGCGGTGGCCGGGGCGCCGCATGAGGTGCTGCTGGTGCTTGATGCCAATACCGGGCAGAATGCGATAGTTCAGGCCAGGCAGTTCAAGGAATCTGTGGGTGTGAACGGTATCATTGTAACAAAACTGGATGGAACGGCAAAGGGCGGTATGGTGCTGGCGGTCCAGAACGAACTTGGATTGCCGGTTCGGTTTGTGGGCTTTGGCGAGTCTATGGATGACCTGAAGCCGTTTGAAGTCGAAACTTTTGTGGAGGCACTTTTCGATTGAAAGTTAATCTGACAACATTAGGTTGCCCCAAGAATATTGTCGATTCCGAGTATTTGCTCGGCGGCTTACAAGGCAGTGGCGTGGAATTAGTAGATGACCCGCTTCAAGCTGAAACCATTATTCTCAATACATGCGGTTTTATTCAGGCTGCCAAGGAAGAATCCATAGAGGCGATTCTGGAAGCGGTGAAGCTCAAAAAACAAGGTAGCTGCCAGCGTGTCTTCGTTACCGGTTGTCTGTCCCAGCGCTATCCGGATGACCTTGCCCGTGAGCTGCCGGAGGTAGATGGATTCTTTGGCAACCGGGATATGCAGCAGATCCTGCGTGAGCTTACAACCAGGCTTGACCTGAAGCGCGAGATCCTGGGCGACCGCATGCTGACCACACCACGGCACTATGCTTACCTCAAAATATCTGAAGGCTGCGAAAACCCCTGCACTTTTTGTGCTATTCCTGCTATTCGCGGCCGCTTCAACAGCCGCCCGCTCGAATTCCTGGTGGAGGAAGCGTACAGGCTGGTTGAGCAGGGTGTGCAGGAGCTCATACTTGTTGCTCAGGACACGACTATCTACGGTCAGGATCTCTATGGCGAAAGACGCATCGTACCTCTGCTCGACCGTCTCAGCGAGGTTCGCGGCCTGAAGTGGCTACGCCTGCTCTACACCTATCCTGCTCACTTTACGGATGACATCATCGAAGTGATAATTGATAAGCGTCACGTGATCAACTACGTGGACATGCCGATCCAGCACATCTCAGACCGTTTGTTGCAAAGAATGGCGCGCAAAGTCAAGCGTGCGCGCATCGAAGAGATTATGGATAAACTACGGTCCGGCCACCCGGATTTGGCTCTGCGCTCAACGCTCATAGTTGGCTTCCCCGGTGAGACTGATGCGCACCATGATGAAATGTGCCAGTTTGTTCAGGATGCTAAGTTCGAGAGACTGGGTTTGTTCACTTTTTCACAGGAAGAAGGGACGCCCGCTTATGCCTTTCCTGAGCAGGTGCCCGATTATCTCATGCAAGAACGTTGGGCTGAACTAAATGACTTGCAAAACGAGATTTCTTTCGAACTTAACAGCAGTCTGCTGGGTAAAACACTCAATGTAGTTATCGATGAATATAGACCTGAAATTGGAGCATTTGTTGGCCGTAGCGCGCTTGATTGTCCGGAGATAGACAATTCGGTGCTCATCGAAGCTGAGAATTTGACAATCGGATGCTACTATCCAATAAAAGTGACCGGTTTCAGCGATTATGAACTACGAGGCCAGTTGAGTCAATCCGCGGGTTGACAGGATTTGGCCTTTGTTTATTCGTAAAGAGGTGTGTTATGAAAGGAACGCTCAGGTTAGCGTTATCCGTGGTCTTGCTCGGATTCTATGCTCTCCCTGCCTCGCTTTCCGCTGTTTCGCCAATTCTTTCAAACGCCGATACACTTGATTTCGATGTTGAATTTGTAAATCTCGCGGCGTTGAGCCCGGATCTGAGCAGACTTGATGTCTACGTTCGTGTGGTCTATGATGAACTGCAATTTATCAAAGCGCCGTCAGACAGTTTTGCTGCCGAATACATGGTAAGTATCGACGTGGAAGCAGACGCAGGAGATCAGATCGACTCGCAGGAATTCAAGGACAAGGTTCTGCTGCCAACCATAGAGAAAGTCAACTCGCGGCAGGAGTTTAAGATGAGCCGCACCTCTTTTGAGCTGCCGCCGGGTTCCTATATTGTCAATGTGAAGGTCGAGGACCCGGAAACCAAAAGATCAATGGAGCGGAGCCAGAAGGTTGAGCTGCGCGACTTTGGCGGCGAGGAGGTGCTCGTTAGCGACATTCTGTTTCTCGATGACATAGATGAGCGAGATGACGGCAAGCTTGTCTTCCACCCGCGTGTTTCGAGCCTGCAAAACCCGGCCTCCAGAATACTGGTCTATTTCGAGGTTTATAATGTTGCGCCAACCGATAGTAGCTGGGTAGAATATCAGGTTCTCGATGCAGAGGGCAAGGTTATGTCAGAGAACAAGTACTGGAACCGGAGCCAAGGCAGAATCACCCAGAATTTTGTAGATTTGCGCGGTGACGAGCTATCGCATGGCTATTATTCAGTGAAGGTTAAGGTCAAGTATAAGGGCCAGACCCGAGAGCTACATAAAGAGTTTGACTGGTATCTGGAAGGCATGCCAAGATTTCTCGCTGACATCGATGAGGCTATCGACGTGCTCAAATATGTAGCCAGCAAGGAAGACTACAAATATCTGCGCAATCTGGCTGAAGAAGATAAGTACGATGAATTCGTTAAGTTCTGGGCCAAGCTCGATCCAACACCCGAAACCAACGAGAATGAACTGCTGGACGCATACTATGAGCGTGTGCGATACGCTAATGAGAATTTCGGCCACATGGGAAAAGCCGGATGGAAAACAGACCGGGGCTGGGTACACATTCTGCTCGGACCGCCTGACACCATCAACCGCGAACCCTACTATAATCGCAGCAGTTTCGGCAAAACCGTGAAAGCCATTCAGGTCTGGGTATATCATAAGTATAATCGACAACTGGTGTTTTTCGATGACGACGGTTTTGGGGATTATCGCCTGCAAAATCCCGCGACGCTTTATGAGATCCTGCGCTAGACGAGCGTTTCTTGCAAACGTTTGAGACGCGTATGGCGGGGCGCGCTGGCTCTATCAAATCGGAAAATGTTATGACAAATGCAATTATGAAGACAAGTCCAACGGCGTTGTTTGTGTTGGTATTCAGCTTGATTCTCACTGCGTCAACTCCTGCCGATGACACCTTTCGGGTGACCAGCAGAGACCATTCTACTGACGTTCCGAACTACAATGTCCGAATGTTCGCTATCGCAGCGGACAGCGCAGGAAAAGCCAGGCTTATCGTGCAGGTCGTTGCAGTCCATGATGAGCTGCAATTCATAAAGGATGAGCGGCGTTTTCGTGCAGACTTTGAGATCACTGTGACGATCAAAGATACATCCGGTCAGGAAGTAAACAGAAAAAGCTGGAGCGGAGCGGCCTTTGCGGATAACTTCGACCAGACCCGCTCGGAAGACTTCATATCGTCTTCGGGAGAAATTGTGCTACCACCCGGTGAATATCTGGCCACGATCGAGATGCTCGATAAGGAGACTGGCAGAGCGGGCAGCATCGAAGGGCGTATTAATGTGCGTGATTACTTTCAGGATCAGTTCACAGCAAGCGATCTGATTTATGTCACCGCGGTCGATTTTCTGAAAGGAGGCGCTGTCGATACTTCCGTGACAGCAAGCCCTCAGGATACGGCGCAGCTCTACGCTTATTTTGAGGTCTACAACCTGCCCGCGGGTGACAGCATGCAGGTGAAATACGAGATGAAGAGTATTTCCGGCGAAGTGGTTCAGGAAGGAGAGCGGACAATAGCAAGCAAAGGTATGGTCACCAAGCATTACCTCGAGATCGAGGACAAGACCATCAGCCGGGGTAATTTCGACACCATCGTGGAGCTTCGATACGCCGACCGCGCGTTGACGTTGCGCCAGGCTTTGTTGCCAAGCGGTCGCAGGGTGGGGAATATCTACGCCAATCTGGAGGCCGCAATTCGCCAGCTTCGCTACATCGCAGACAAGAAGGTGATCGAGGCCATGCTGGAGCTAAAAGGCGAGGCTCAGGTGGCGGCGTTTAACGAGTTCTGGAAGAAGCGCGACCCGGTGAAGGAGACCAAGGAGAACGAATTCTTTGAGACGTACTATCACCGCGTGGCCGTAGCAAATGAAGAGTTTCGCGGGCACGATCAGGGCTGGGAAACGCAACGCGGCATGGTGCTCATCAAGCTAGGCCTGCCGGATTATGTCTCACGTCCGCTTGGATTTGAATATGAAGGCTTCGGCAACGAGCGGGCGAGGATCGTTTGGCACTACACTTATCTCAATCGCCGTGTTATCTTCAAGTATACGGCCGGAGAGTATCGCATAGAAAACTACATAGATGTTTTTGACCTTTTAAGTGGTGATGATATCCAACTATGAGCCTGTTTCCACCAAAAATATCCGATGGTGCAACCATTGGCATCGTTGGCCCCGCAAGTCCCATGATAACCGAGCGCCTGGAGAAAGGCATTACGTATCTTCGCGATCGTGGGTATCAGATAAAGATTGGGAAACATGTACACGATGTGCATGGATATTTTGCCGGAACCGACGCCCACCGAATCGAAGATCTAAATGAGATGTTACGTGATCCCGAAATACACGCTGTTTTTTGTACGCGCGGCGGCTATGGTACGCCGAGACTATTGCCACAAGTGGATTATGAAGCCATGCGCCGATTTCCAAAGCCATTGGTTGGGTATAGCGATATCACGGCCCTGCAATTAGCCATCTATGCCAGAACCGGCGTTGTGACTTTTTCAGGGCCCATGGTTGCGGTTGAATTTGGCAAGGGAATCGAGACGTTCACCGAAGCCAATTTCTGGCCCCTTGTGACCACCGATGTTGAGAATCTCATGTTAAGGAACAGAGACAAGCCGCTTGGGGTTATGCGCGCCGGTACGGCTCGCGGTTCTCTGCTCGGCGGCAATCTGGCCATGGTTTGCTCGCTGCTGGGTAGCCGCTATTCACCTGATTTTACCGGCGCAATCCTGGTATTGGAAGAGATTGGCGAAGAGCCATATCGAATTGACCGCATGTTGACGCAATTGAAGCTTGCTGGCGTATTCGACAAACTTGGCGGTCTTGTACTCGCACGATTCACAGGATGCGAACCCACGTCCGATGACCCCTTTTTGTCGCTGGAAACCGCCGTGCATGAGATCACTTCCGGGTTTGATTTTCCGATTTTGACTGATCTGCCTTATGGTCACATCGACTTAAAGTACACACTCCCTATTGGTGCGGAAGCGCGCCTCGACAGCAATCTGGGCGTGCTTGAACTCCTGCCTGGCGCAACCCCGGAAGCTGTGTAACGCGAACGATATTCAGACACTTTTTCATTGCATTTCTGCTTCAACTTCATTAGATAGGAAAGAACAAAAGCAGGAATTATCAGGAATTGGATCGAATGAGAGTAGCCGTTTTGGCTTCAGGGACGGGGTCGAATCTGGCGGCGTTACTTGCAGCAATTGAGCAAGGACGGCTGGCGTGTGAGATTGTGCTGGTGGTGAGCAATAAGGCTGACGCCAGGGCGCTGACCATTGCATGTGACCATGCCATTCCGACTTTGCATTTGTCCATCGAACAATTCGAATCACAAGAATCGTTCGATAGAGCCTTCCTTTCCGAGCTTTCTAACAGACAAGTCGAGTTGATCGCCCTGGCCGGGTATCTGAAAAAGCTGAGTCCGGGTATCGTACGGGCATACAAGCACCGAATCTTGAATATTCACCCTGCGTTGTTACCTGCTTTTGGCGGTAAGGGCATGTATGGCAAGCGCGTGCATCAGGCCGTGTTGGATTATGGCTGCAAGGTTACGGGGGCGACCGTTCACCTGGTGGATGATGATTATGATACCGGTCCGCCAGTTTTGCAGCGCTGCGTGCCCGTTGAGGATGACGACACAGTTGAGACGGTAGCCGCACGCGTTCTGGAGCAGGAACACACCATCTATGCTGAAGCGATACAACTTTTTGCAGAGGGAAGAATTGAAATTCAGGGCCGCAGAGTGGTTCTGAAGCAAAGCGTATCTTGAGGAGACAAAATGTCACGCATTCAGCGTGCTCTGATCAGTGTTTACGATAAGACCGGTATTGCTGCGTTTGCTCAAAATTTACAGCAGCGAGGCGTTGAGATCATTTCCACCGGCGGTACAGCCAGTAAGCTTGAAGAGCACGGCATACGCACTCGCGCGGTGTCGGAGATAACGCAATTTCCGGAAATACTCGGCGGCCGGGTGAAGACATTGCATCCTCGAATTTTCGGCGGTTTGCTGGCGTTGCGCGAAGATACATCCCAAAAGCAGCAGGTGCAAGAACATAATATTCCGCTTATCGACCTCGTGGTTGTTAACTTGTATCCGTTTGAGCAAACCGTGGCCAAACCGAACATAGAAATGATAACAGCGCTCGAGAGCATTGACATCGGCGGGCCGAGCATGATTCGTGCGGCTGCCAAGAATTTTCTTCATGTCGCCGTGGTTACTTCGCCGCAGCAATATGCTCAGGTGTTGCATGAGCTTGACGAAAACGATGGGCAGCTTTCAATGGCAACTCGCACACGATTTGCATCAGCAGCTTTCGCGCGCACGGCGGAATATGATTCAGCCATCCATCATTATTTGAGCGCTCAAGAAGACCATGCTGCGGCTTTTTCAGACACGCTAAGCCTCATGCTGACGAAAGTTCAGGATTTGCGTTATGGCGAAAACCCGCATCAGAAAGCCGCGCTGTTCAGAGCAAATCATGGCCGGGTCGAGGGTCTGTTGGCTGCCAGACAATTGCACGGCAAGGAGTTGTCGTACAACAATTTCCTGGATACCAATGCTGCTGTTGGCATTGTGCAAGAGTTTTCGGAGCCATGTGCTGTAATTGTTAAGCATACGAATCCCTGTGGCGTTGCCACCCATACTGTTTTGTCGGAGGCGTTTATAAATGCCCGAGCTACTGATCCGGTTTCAGCGTTTGGCGGCATTGTTGCGCTGAATCGACCTGTGGATGTCCCGACCGCAACGGCCATTTCCGAAGCTTTCACGGAGGTTGTGATCGCACCACGCTTCGCCGCGGATGCACTCCGGATTCTCACAAAAAAGAAAAACCTGCGTTTGCTTGAAATGCCCGACGCCGCAAAAACAGGTGCTGGCGAGTTTGAATTCAAACGTGTGCAGGGAGGGGTGCTTGTCCAAGATCAAGATTTTATTAATATAAACGATATAGATTTTAGGGTAGTCACGAAGCGTCAGCCCACGCGGGAGGAGTGGACTGCTCTGAAGTTCGGCTGGCGTGTTTGCAAGTGGGTGAAATCCAACGCAATTGTCTATTGCAGATCAGACAGAACTGTTGGCATTGGCGCCGGGCAAATGTCGCGTGTGGATTCTTCCCGCTTAGCGGTTGACAAAGCGCAAGGCGCTGGCCTGACGTTGACGGGCACAGCTATGGCATCCGATGCCTTTTTTCCTTTTCGCGATGGTGTGGATGTTGCAGCATCTGTCGGGACGACAGCGATTGTGCAGCCCGGAGGCTCAGTCCGAGATGAGGAGGTCATCCAGGCAGCAAACGAGCATAACTTGACGATGGTCTTCACGGGTATTCGTCATTTCAGACACTAGAGACATGAGATAGCCGGTAACGCTGAAGCGCGAACGCCTTCTGCCGTTTCCTGGAGCAAAGTGGAAGATATGGAAATGCAAAACAATCATAACAGCAATGACTCTTTCTGGAACAAGCTTTTCCTCAACGACATCGCCATTGACCTGGGCACTGCGAATACGCTGGTTTACGTCAAAGGACGAGGCATTTTGATCAACGAGCCCTCCATTGTGGCGATACGCAAGAGTGACCAGCAAATCATGGCTTACGGCAGCGATGCCAAGACCATGATGGGGCGGACGCCCGAAGATCTGGTAACTATCCGTCCCCTCAAAGATGGCGTCATCGCCGATTTCGATCTGGCAGAGCGCATGATTCGCCATTTTATTCGCAAGGTACAGACCAACAAGCTTGTCCGTCCGCGGATTGCCGTGTGTATCCCTTCCGGAATTACCGAGGTAGAACGCCGAGCAGTGCGTGACTCGGCCGAGCACGCGGGCGGCCGTGAGATTTACCTCATCCAGGAGCCGATGGCTGCCGCGTTGGGTGTCAACCTCCCCATTGATGATCCCGTTGGCAGCATGGTTATCGATATTGGCGGCGGCACCACGGAGATTGCCGTGATCTCGCTTTCCGGTATCGTGACTGATATCTCCATCCGCATCGGTGGTGACGAGATGAACGAGGCGATCATTCAATACTTTAAGAAAGCCTACAATTTGCTGATCGGTGAAAACACCGCTGAGGTCATCAAGATCACCATGGGCTCTGCGGCGCCATACAAGGCTGAAGATGTTAAAATGGTGAAGGGTCGTGATCTCGTCGATGGCATACCGAAGACTGTGAAGGTGCACGCCAAAGAAATACAAGATGCGCTTTCCGAATCCGTCGGCTATATCGTTGATGCCGTGAAATTATGCCTCGAGCGCACGCCGCCAGAGCTTGCTTCTGATATTCTTGACAGAGGAATTGTGTTGACCGGCGGCGGCGCCCTGCTCAAGGGCCTGGATGAGCGGTTGCGCATCGATACCGAGCTTCCGATTATCGTAGCTGATGACCCGCTGTTATGCGTGGTACGTGGCACAGGCAAAATTTTTGACAATCTTAGCAACTATCAAAAGGTTCTAAGTCCCTCAAAGCGGTACTAAGATGCGTCGGTTGAACGAGTGGTTCATCCACCGGAAAGATGTTCTGATCCTACTGCTTTCAATCATCTTGTCTCTGGTTTTTATTTTTTCGAATGATGAGACGCAGATGCAAACACTGCGCGTCTGGACGTTCGGCGGTTTTGGCTATCTTATGGACAAGATATCGGCAGTTGAGCGCTATCAAGAT
>CAZVSL010000163.1:0-1570 GCA_964629935.1 uncultured Calditrichaceae bacterium
GGTACTGGGCCCATGATGTTGGACCGGCCCTGAGCGGCGCTCAGCGCTCAGAGCGGGCACAGGGCGCTGCGGCGCGCAAACTGCGTCCCGGCCAAACATTTGCCTTCGATGGCTTTTTTAGCTGGAAATATCAGTATGGGGGTAAGCAAGCCACCAAGACCATATCCGTAGAGGAAATGGCTGTCGTTACCGAGGACGGTGCGGAGTTTCTTATCCCGCCCCAGGAAGAGCTGATCTTGATTTCGTCCGAACCCCCGGATGAAGCAGACACAGATTCTGATGAGTAAGACCGAGATTCTCGAAAACTTTCCGTTTTATGCTGAAGCCGGGCGCACTTCCCGGCAAATGCTCGAGGACGCCGCTTCTGCTGTCAAGCTGAGGCCCGGGGATTTCTATTTTTTCGAGGGCGACAGTTGCCACCAGATAGCGTTGCTGGGCTCTGGTAGCATCCGCGTATATAAGCAGGGCGCTTCCGGCAGGGAGATCACGCTCTACCACGTTGGCGCGGGCGAGACCTGTATTCTGACTGCCTCCTGCGTTCTGGCCGGCATGACCTATCCCGCCTGCGCCATTGCCGAGCTTGAAACCGAGGCCGTGGTTTTTCCTGCCGCGACTTTCCGCAACTGGGTCGCCCGCGATGAGAGAGTCAGACAATTCGTATTCAAAACGCTGGCATCGCGCATGTCAACCGTGATGGCGCTGGTGGAAGAAATCGCCTTTAATCGCCTCGACAGCCGCCTGGCGCACTATCTTCGCCAGAGTTTCGCAAACGAGGGCAGGCCTGTGCGTGTGCTTCATGCCACACATGAGAAAATCGCAGCCGAGCTTGGGTCGGCGCGAGAAGTCATCAGCCGCCTGCTAAAGGAATTTGAACGAACCGGCGCCATCAAGTTAACCAGAGGACGGATCACCCTCAACGACGCGGGCAGCTTGCAACGTTATCTGGAAAGATCATAAAAGAAATCATCATTTGTGTGACAATGTCACAGACTATCTGGCAGCCAGACCTTATATTGGCTTAGTTAAAATATGTACCTGACACGGCTCACTTCGCTGGACGCTGCCGGGACATGCGGTCCCGCAGCACAATCGGAACCCTGAGTTTTCATTCAGAAATGAAACGCAAGGGTCGAGATGTGGCGAAGTGAGGGTGTTGTTACTTCAATATAAGGAGGTTGTAATGAAAGCAAATGTTGGCTCCATCGACAAGGTTATCCGCATCATCCTTGCTGTCGCATTATTCAGTCTGTTCTTTGTGCTCGAAGGCAATCTCAGATTTCTCGCCCTTATCGGCCTGGTGCCGCTGATTACGGCTTTCGCTTCGTGGTGCCCCTTGTATTCGCTGTTTGGTCTCAGCACCTGTCCTATAAAGCGCACCACGTGAAACGCAGTCCGCTTGCGCCCGCAGCGCGTTTGCCCTGCAGAAACTGACAGGCCGGTCAGCTAATTCTGACCGGCCGGTTTGGTTTGATAGAATCTCCCCTGAAGTCTCTTGAAGAAAGACAGCTTTTTCGCAATATGGTGCAATTCAGACCGCACGTGCTCCGGGATTTACCGCGAAGCGGTTTCA
>CAZVSL010000163.1:1670-11455 GCA_964629935.1 uncultured Calditrichaceae bacterium
TTCTATTGAGGCGGATTTTGTCAAACCCTTATACAGGGTTTTGGAATTTGGGCGGCTCATGTTTGCCAGTGTGCGGCGCACCCGTGGGCTGTGTTGTGCAACGCCTTCGGCGTAGCTTCTAAATATGGTGCAATTCAGACCGCACGTGCTCCGGGATTTACCGCGAAGCGGTTTCATAACATAGCCCAGGGCGCGAAGCACCCTAAGGTAAAGGCAACGCCACCGTCGGATAAACCCTGAAGGGGTTTCACAGACAAACCATCCCCTCAATACGTAACGTTCGATTCCGGCGCTGTCCGGTTATTTATTCTATTGAGGCGGATTTTGTCAAACCCTTATACAGGGTTTTGGAATTTGGGCGGACTTCCTGCTTGCGTTTCTGAACCGCATCTGTTATCTTGACAAAATATTTGACGATGGTAAAACATGAGCTTTTATTCTGAACGGATTTTCCCGACGCTATGCGCAAGGGCGGTGCAACATTACGATCTCCAGAGACAGGAAGTGGTGGGTCAGGCTTGCGGCCGGGTTCTGGAGATCGGCGTCGGCGTCGGCTCCAATTTCGAGTTTTATTCTGACCGGGTTACAGAGGTGGTTGGTCTTGAGAATTCCCGCGCCATGCTGGAAAAATCCCGCAAACATGCTGCAACCGTGATTTCGAAGAACAGCCGGACTCTGCCGCAGTTCACGCTGGTTGAGGGCTGCGCGACAGCACTTGATTTTGAAGATAATTCCTTTGATACGGTAGTCGCGTTTCTGGTGTTCTGTTCTGTCGATGACCCGATGATGGCCGCCCGCGAGGCGCAGCGCGTGCTTAAGCCGGAGGGCAAGTTTTTGTTTTTCGAGCATGTCAGCGCAACCGATGCCGGCCTCAGAAAGTGGCAATCCCGTCTCAACCCGCTCTGGAATAAGATTGCCTGCGGTTGCAACCTGACGCGCGATACGCGGCGCTTATTCGAAAAGGCGGGCTTTCAGTTTCAGCAAATCCGTGAGTTTATTCATCCGGAAACCATCAAATTGACAAGCCATAAGATTCAGGGTGTGTGTACGAAGTCAGTCAGGCGCATGCCGCCACAGGATGAAACTGAAGCTGCGCAGTAGTAGTAAAACGCGCGTAGGTGCATAAACGCATCATATACTTGTTACTTGTCTGATACCAACATCGCGGTAAGCATGCCCCGAAAACAACGTAAGCTATTCGTCCTCGATACCAACGTCATCCTGCATGACAGCAGTTGTATTACTCATTTTGATGAACATGACATCGTCATTCCCATCAGCGTCCTGGAAGAGTTGGATAGCTTTAAGAAGGGCAATGAAACGGTCAATTTTCACGCCCGCGAGTTTCTGCGCTCGCTGGATTCATTGAGCGCAAACAGACTGTTCGATGGCGGCTTGCCTATCGGTGCGGGCAAAGGCCACATCGCGATTCGTCTGGATGAATCGCTTCATACGGACCTGACCCGCAATTTCGCCATCGATAAGCCGGACCATCGCATTTTGAATACTGCCTATTATCTGGCCAAGCAGTCTGCGAAACGCCCGGTCATCCTTGTCACCAAGGATGTCAATTTGCGCATGAAGGCAAAAGCCGTTGGTTTGATGGCGCAGGATTATCGCTCCGACCAGGTGCGGGATGTGAGCTCGCTGTTCGCGGGATTGCGTGTCATGGAAGAAGTGCCCGGCGATATCATCGAGGACATTCATAAACCTCCGTTTGAATTTGCTGCAACCCGTTTGCATCCCGAGGTGCCGTTGGCGGCGAATGAGTTTCTTATCATGCGCAATGGTTCAAAATCCGCGCTTGGCGCCTTTGAATCGCAGACGGACAGGGTACGGCGCGTGGACAAGTCCCCTTGCTATGGGATCATGCCGCGCAACGCCGAGCAGACGTTCGCCCTCAACGCCCTGACCAACGATGCTATCCCGCTGGTGACGATGACAGGCAAGGCAGGCACCGGCAAAACTTTGCTGGCGCTGGCTGCGGCGCTGGAAAAGCGCAGGCATTTTCGGCAAATTCTTCTTGCCCGGCCGGTGGTGCCGCTCAGCAACAAGGATATCGGCTATCTGCCGGGCGATATCGGTTCGAAGCTGGCGCCCTATATGCAGCCGCTCTACGACAATCTGGCCGTGATTCAGGATCAATTCTGTGAAAGCGACCGCAATCATCGCAAAATCCAGGAGCTGCTGGAGCAGAACAAACTGGTGATCGAGCCCCTGACTTACATTCGAGGCCGCAGCCTGGTGAAGATATTCTTTATCGTGGATGAGGCTCAAAACCTGACGCCGCACGAAGTCAAGACCATCATCACCCGCGCCGGCGAGGGCACAAAGATCGTGTTCACCGGGGATATTTTTCAGATCGACCATCCTTACCTGGACAGCCATTCCAACGGCCTGAGCTATCTGATCGAAAAGATGCACGGTCAGCCTGCGTACGCCCACGTGAATCTCGAGAAAGGAGAACGCTCGGAGCTGGCGGATTTGGCGACCAATTTGCTATAGCTTAGTCTCCAATGCAAACCACGCTGTTTGATTTTCAACCACTCTGGACAATATTCTTTCAGACCGATCGCAACCCCCTGCATTCCCGATAACTGAAAATAACCTTGAGTTGCATTGTCGACCTTCCGATATACAGACTGCGGTTGGTACACAAATTGCAGACCGAAACCTTACAATGGTTTAATTTCAAGCAGTTCAATGTCATCTTGTTCAGCCAACCTGGAGACAAATCATGAAAGCAAGCAAAATATATCACCATGCCTTATTTCTTTTCCTGCTATGCATGTTCTTTGCAGCATGCGACAGCGACAATGTGAGCGCCCCATCGAACGGCCAGGGCACCCTCATTCTCCGCCTGACAGACTCTCCGTTTCCAATTGATTTGGTCGCAGAAGCAAATGTTACCATCACAAAGATAGACGCCCGCAACGACAGCGCAGTAACCGGGAATCCATTTATCGTGCTAGCAGAAGACACATTGAGCTTCAACCTGCTGGATCTGCAAAACGGCGTGACAGCCACCCTGGTTGAAACTGACGTACCACCTGGAAATTATGACCTGCTGCGCTTATTTGTTTCAGAGGCAAATGTCGTGCTCAAGGATAGCACCGCATTTGACCTTAAAGTACCAAGTGGGGCACAAACAGGCATCAAGATATTTGTGCAACCTGCCATTCAGGTGATAGGCGACCTTAGCGCCGAGCTGTTGCTGGACTTCGACGTCAGCAAATCGTTTATCGTGAAAGGCAACCCAAACACACCGGCCGGTATCCTCGGCTTTAACTTTAAGCCGGTCATCCGCGCGGTTAATCAATCCCTGGCAGGTACATTGGCTGGAAGTGTATCTGACGCCAACGCCACAATTCTCCCGGAAGCGATGGTCTGGGTCGAGCAGGACTCGATTGTTTCCACCGTTTTCACAGATGATGTCGGCGCCTATACCATCATGGGTTTGCCTGCAGGAGATTACACTGTGCATGCGACCAAAAGCAACCACGATACGGTTTCCGTTAGCGGGATTTCCATCGTCGCCGGCAATGCTATCCAGCAAGACTTCGTCTTGACGCCAATCGAGTAGGAGCGCTGGCCTTATCAATCTCTGCTGACAAACGCGTCGCGATCATCCGCACCTTGCGGGAGCGTTAGTGCCTTAGTCGTAAAGCCTTGGCATTTCTTGGCAAGACTGGGGAATCAAAGTTCAAATATGATTTTTCCGTTTTAATATTTGATTTGGTTCCGGTCGTAAGAACCCCGTGCTGTTTACGGGGTCTGTAGAGATCCCGTGTTGCTTACGGGACTTCGTCCGGATTAGAGTGTTAGTGTGTGTACTTGTTGCCTAAGATTGCCATTGCCTGCTACTGCCAACTGCTACTGCCACTGCCACTGCCACTGCCACTGCCAACTGCTACTGCCACTAAACTTAGTCTTCTTCCTCATCCTCGAGTTCAGGTCTCTGGTAGAGTTTCTTGCGAATGAACAAGTCTACGATATCGGCATCGAGCTTTCCGGCGAGCGCCTCCTGACGCAGAACGTGCAGCGTCTCCTCAATGGGGAGGGGCTGCTTGTACGGACGGTCCGGTGAGCTCAGAGCGTCGAAGATGTCTGCTATGCACATGATGCGTGCCTGAATGGAGATCTCCTCACCTTTCAGGCCGTTGGGATAGCCGCTGCCATCGAGATATTCATGGTGAGCCGCGGCATATTTGGGAATGTTTTCGAGATCCTCCGTGAAGGGGATTTTGTTCAAAATGCTGAGGGTGTGGTCAACATGGGATTGCATCTCGCGGTATTCACTTTCTGTCAAATTACCCCTGGCAATGGAGAGATTTTCATACTCATAATGGGTCAGATAAAAACATTTCTCACCTGCACTATTGTAGTATGACTTTTCAGCGATTTGCCGCAATCGTTCACTGTCACCTGCGGTAAGAATGCCCGGGACGTTGATACGCAGAATGAAGTCGAGGCAATCATCAACCTGCTTAACATCATTTTCACACTTTTTGTCTAACTCAGCAAGGGCCGTTGTGCCGTTTTGCTGTTCCACCAGCAACTGAACTTTTCTCTCGAGATAGCGATTGCGCAGAAACTGTTTGATGCTTTCAAACCGCTGCCGTACGACCTCGATCTGGTCTTCCGAGAGCTTATGGGATTTTTCCAGCACATACTCACGCACACCAATCTTGCCGATATCGTGTAACCAGCCGGCCATGCGCAGCTCTTCAATTTCCTCGGGGGTAAAGTTTATTTCCCCCAATCTGCCTGTAGTTTCAGCGTTGATGGCCCGGGCCAATCTGACGGAGAATTTGGCAACGCGCCCGGAGTGGCCGGCTGTGTGCGGGCTTCGCGCATCGATGGCTTTGGCGGAATAACGCACAAGCGAGCGGAACAAGCGCTTTCTCTCTTCAAGCAGACGCACATTGCGGATGGCTACAGCCGCCTGCGATGCAAGCGAATGCACCAGGCTTTCATATTCTGATTTAAAAGGTATGACTTCACCCTCGCTATTCAATGAGTTGATAAGTTGTAAGACCCCGAGAATATTACCCGATGGTTCACGCATCGGCACCACCAACATAGATTTTGAACGGTATCTGTTCTTTACATCGAATTGCTTGTTTACGCGATATTCGACGGGCGGCGGGATATCATACACATCATGGATGTTGAGAATTTCCCCGGTGCTGGCAACATAGCCGGCAATGCTCTCCTTGGTCAGCGGCAAGTGCGTTTTCTTGAATGGCTCGGCGGTGCCATCACGTCTTTGCAGAGACTCGGTTTGAGCTACGGCAAAATTCAGGCGATCCTCTTCCTTGATATACAAGCTGCCGCCGTCTGCATTCGTGAAACTACGCGCTTCTCTAACAATCCGATCAAGCAGCCTGTTGAGGTGGCGTTCATTTGAAAGCGCAATGCCGATCTCATTGAGCCTGCCAATCTGCTCTTCCAAAAGCTGTTTGTGTTCCGGCAGCGTATATGTGTTTCCCATGATGCCCTCACAACGGTCTGAGTGCAACCGACGGTCTAATTCCTAAAAAAGTCATCTTCGTCATCATCCTCATCGTGCATGGAACTAAACATGGTGTTCAGCATGTCACTGTAGGCTGATTTGCCGTCAATGACGTCTTTGCTCAACATGGAATTTTGATGCAAGCCGTCAAGCACAAGCTCCATGACCGCGCCCCTGGCCATTTCATCTACAGATTCAAGCAAATGCGATTGTTTTTCAACCAATTTCTTGAGACCTGCCACCTTGTTCAATGCGGCCAAATACTCCGGTGATGGCATGGTATCGGAAAGCTCAATGGCTTGATTCTTTTTGAACCAATTCACGATTTCCGCATAGGTGCCATCGCCTTTCTTCATGGCAGCAAGCGGGTCAATAAAATAGCGCAAGAAGACGGTGCGGACCGCTTTGCCTATCAGAGCACGGCTGACATTGGTCTCTCCCTCCTGCTCGCCTTCATAAACCAGCTCGACCTTGCCGGTGATGGCAGGCAGGGCCGCGTAAAGATCGCAAATTCTCGGAACGATGACATCCTCGTTGTTGAGCAGCGCCCGTCGTTCGGCATTGCTGATGACGTTTTCAAGGCTTGTCACGGTCATGCGCACGCTCACGCCTGATTTCTGATCGACAAACTCACTGGAGCGCGCTTCCACGGCAATCTGCTCAATAATTTCACGGAAGAACTCAGGGATGTGAACCTTCATGCCGCCATCGCGCCTGTCCCGCGCCTCCTGTTTGGTGATCTTAATGCCGTCTTCGAGGGTCCTGGGATAATGCGTCAGGATTTGTGAGCCAATCCTGTCTTTTAGCGGCGTGATGATGCTGCCGCGGTTGGTGTAATCCTCAGGATTAGCGGTGTATACGATCACCACATCCAACGGAATGCGAATGGGAAAGCCGCGGATTTGAATGTCCTTTTCCTGCATGATGTTGAACAGACCAACCTGGATGCGTGGCTGCAGGTCCGGCAGCTCGTTGATGGCAAAGATACCCCGGTTGCTGCGCGGAATGATGCCAAAATGGATGATGCCCTCATGCGCGTAATGCAATCTTTGCGCAGCCGCCTTGATAGGATCGATGTCGCCGATCAAATCGGAGATCGTGACGTCGGGGGTCGCGAGCTTTTCACCGAAGCGCTCGTCCCGATGTATCCACTCGATTTCGACATCATCGCCATGCTCTCTAACCAGATCAACGCAGGTCTTGCTGACCGGCTGAAATGGGTTGTCGTTGATCTCGCTGCCTTTGATAATCGGAATATATTCGTCAAGCAAACTGGGCAGAGACCTGATGATACGCGTTTTTGCCTGACCGCGCAAGCCGAGCAAAATAAAATCATGGTACGCCAGAATTGCATTGCAGAGCGCCGGCATGACCGTGTCTTCATATCCGACGATGCCCGGGAACAGCGTCTCCCGATTTTTTAATTTATGTACAAGATTATCGCGCATTTCCTGTTTAACAGGTTTGACGTGATAGCCTGTTGCGCGTAATTCGCCGATTGTTTTGGGTCTACTCATATAAAGCCAATGAATTCCTTTAGGGTGATTATGTGAACCTGAACCTGTCGTGTCGCCGTCATCGAATGGTGACACACGAGACACAGAGATTACAGGCAGAAAGAGAAATATAGATATGGAATGTTTTCGTCTATGAAATCACCGCGTTAACTATTTGAAACGTTGTTTGCGGTTCCTGATATAGTCAACAAAAATATACTCGCCTAATTTATTTAATGAAGAGTAATACGCACGTCCTTTGTTCACCTCCGTGAGCTCCTTGACAAAATCGATGAGCCAGGGGTCGCGGGCGACCATGAAGGTTGTAATCGTGATGTTATTGCGCCGGCACGCTCTGGCTTCATTCAACGTTTGGTTGACAATTCGCCGGTCCAGACCGTATGGATTTTTGTATAAGCGTCCGCCCGTGAAGATCGCTGACGGTTTTCCATCTGTGACCATAAAAATTTGCTTGTTGACGTTGCGTTTCCGCTTCAGTATTCTCTGGCCCAATTCCAGCGCTTCTTTGGTATTGGTGTGATACGGGCCGACTGCGATAGTCGGGATGTCTGCAAGGTCCACTTGCACCGCACGGTCGCCAAAGACCACAACGCTCAGACTATCCTTTGGAAATCGCGTCAAAATCATTTCGGAGAGAGCCAGGGCAACTTTTTTGGCTGGCGTGATTCTGTCCTCGCCATAGAGAATCATGCTGTGACTGATGTCGAGCAGAAGTGTGGTCGCCACTGAGGTCATGTGCTCGGTTTCGTAGACTTCGAGGTCCTCTTCCTTCAAATTGAAGTCATCCAGGCCATCGCGTTTGATGGCATTGTTGATGGTGGCAGAAAAGTCTATATTGGAGGCCTGGTCGCCAAACTGGTAGGGTTTGGTCTCGCTCAGGCGCTCGATACCCTGGCCGGTAAAGGGCGACTCATGCTCGCCCGGCGCACGTTTGTTCAGCGAGGTGAATATCTCGCGCAAGGCATCCTGGCGAATCCGCCGCGAGCCTTTATGGGTCAGAGCCAGAACGTCATTATACTCCTCTATGTAGCCTTCTTTTTTCAGCCATTCCAGAAAATCGTTGAATCCCTTGCCTTCTCTCTCATCGAAGACACTGTATTCATTATCCAAATCAGTCAACCATTGCAGCGCTTCATGCACGTTGCCACTGGTGTGCAGCAAAAGCTGATTGAACAGTTTCATCAATTCATCGAACGTGAGCTTGCTTTTTTCGTTGCTCTCACGCCATTCTGAGTATCGAAATCTCATAGCCGTACCACGTTGTGTGTATAGATCGGAAAAATTAATATGAAGATTTGACGCATCAAAAGCAAGGGTTTTGATGGACGAAAGTACAAACTATTGCGGATACACCGGCTGGCAAAACATAGAAGCGTGCAATCTGAACAGCATTACAAGAGAATCAGCATGACTTTGTCTCTGCCCTTTATACCATCCAGATGCAGGAGCTTACTCTGCCGCGGCAAGCTCAACAAGTTTCTCCACCCTGTATTCGGATTTTGGCAGAATTTGCATCCAATGCCTGATGATATCGAACGGAATCTGATGCCGAGCCGTCCCCTTTCTGGCCGCTTTTTTGGGTACAAGCGCTGGCAGATTGACCACGAACAACACTTTTGCCAGCCGTTCAAAGTTCTCCCTTTGAAACCAGAGTATGCCGTCATGACGATTCACATTGAGATAAGCCTGGACGGTCGCATTGCTCAGCAGATTCTGCAGAATTTCCGCGCCATCTGATGCGGACTTGACATCCTGAAAGACACGCTGATGTCTGACAAGAATCGCCAATAGCGAGCCGGCATCGTCATTGAGCTCAGTCAGGGCGCCGGCGGAGCGCATCAGATCCAAACAGCGCGCACCCAAAAGCCATTGATGCAGCCAGGCTTCACTGCGCTGAACAAACTCATCTTCGCCGCTTACACGCCCGAGCTGATGAACGGTGAGCCAGCAGTATAACAAGCACCATGTACCATCGTCAAGCTCGTCCCGCATGAACTGCCTGATTTCTTTGGTTGCTTTGGACCGCGGCGATCCGAGAAATGATTCGGGTACTTGCAGAGAAAGCAGGACCTGCAATGTGTCCTTGATGTCGCTGACCAACACCTCGAGTTCATCTTCGGCGCTGGCATACGCTTGCATGATCTCGACAAGATTGTGGTAGTGGTCGGCATACCCACCAATGAAATTGCTATCGATATCATCTTTTGCGCGACTCAAACGCGCCTGCAAAAAGCCGGAAAAGCGGTCATTATTCAAAATCGCATCTGCCCGGCGCAACAACGGTCGCAGAGATAACTCCCGCAATGCATCGGCAATGCTCGGCACGCCCCGGCCGGCCAGCTCCGCATTGAGCTGGCCATAATGGCCATACTCGTTGTCATGTATCTCATACAAATTCATGATGACCTGATACTTGAACGCGCCCAATTCAAAGTAGAGGCCGCGATCGCAGACTTCCTTGCTATGGCGGATGTATTCCAATCCGGAAACATGATCGCGAAAGATGAGGTAAACGCTGTCATCATATTGCAGGTCAAGACCCTGACGCAGCGATTTCTGAACCAGGTTCGGGTTGTTGCCTTCCCCTGATTTCACGGCATACGGCACCGAGGCGCGAATCCAGCCGGCCGCGTGCTCAAACTTGTTGTTGTAAATGACTATGGCCCGCTCCCAGCCAACGCGGTTTGAGTAGACAAACACGTTTTCATTGACATAGCCATCTGAGCTTACAAAATCATAGAACAGAAAATTAT
>CAZVSL010000164.1:0-11455 GCA_964629935.1 uncultured Calditrichaceae bacterium
AGTCTGACAAAATCGGACGGCGGTCGCCGCCACGGGACTCGACGGCGCGGGAAAGCTGAGACAGCGCAACCACAGGCACGTCCAGCTCTTTTGCCAGCGCTTTCAGCCCCTGTGATATCGCTGAGATTTCGATCTGGCGGCTCTCAGCGCTGCCTGGCGCCTTGGCCAATTGCAGGTAGTCAACGATCACTATGCCCAGATCATGCTCCGATTTCAATCGTCGTGCTTTTGCCCGAATTTCCATGACGCTGAGCGCCGCACTATCATCGATATATATGGGCGCTTCGGCCAACTTGCCGACGCCCAGGCTCAACTTCGGCCAGTCCTGGTTTGGCAGCCGACCTGTTCTGACTTTGTGTGCATCCACCTTGGCCTCCGCGCACAACATGCGCATCGCCAGTTGGGTGTTCGACATTTCGAGGCTGAAGACACCGACGGTCACCCCATGGTCAACGGCAGCATTGCGCGCGATATTCAGGCAAAATGCAGTCTTGCCCATCGAAGGCCGGCCTGCCACAATTATCAGATCTGAGCGCTGCAGCCCGGCAGTCATCTTGTCAAGCTCATCAAAACCGGTTGCCACGCCGGTGACGCTGCCAGCGCGCTTATGATAGTCATCGATGATATCAAACGTTTCCGTCAGAATCGGATTGATGGGCGTAAATCCTCGCCTGAGCTTTTTCTCCGAAAGCGAGAAAATCTTGCGCTCCGCCTCGTCGATCATATCCACCGCGCTGTCACGACCATCATACGCCTCACCGGTCACTTCATCGCAGACCTCGATCAACTTGCGCAACAGGGATTTCTCCAGCACGATTCTGGCGTAATGCTCAACACTGGCAGCGGACGGAATTGCATTGGTAAGCTGTGTGATGTAATATGCGCCGCCAACTTCTTCGAGAATACCCATCTTGTCCAACTGATCGGAGACGGTGAGATAGTCGATCTCGACGTCTTTTTCATAGAGAAGCAACGCCGCCTCGAAAATCTTCTGGTGGGCATGTTTATAGAAAGCAGTCTCATCGAGAAGCTCGACGCATTTGTTCACAGCATCACGGCTGATCAGCATAGACCCTAAGACCGCCATCTCCTCCTCGATAGCCTGAGGCGGCATGCGGTCGGTTATGATTTTTTCCTTGTTTTGAGGCTTTGCTTTGG
This sequence comes from uncultured Calditrichaceae bacterium, assembly GCA_964629935.1. Classification (GTDB taxonomy): domain Bacteria; phylum Zhuqueibacterota; class Zhuqueibacteria; order Oceanimicrobiales; family Oceanimicrobiaceae; genus CAZVSL01. The sequence continues at coordinate 1,159 of CAZVSL010000164.1, forward strand.
CCATGATTATGCTAACTCAATCTCAGGTTTGTCACCAATAAGTTTGTCGTAGGCTTGTCTTAGTCGCTTTACATCTTCCCAGGTTTTACGCTTGAGCTGCTGGTTGCGCAATAAGGCTGCGGGGTGGTATGTGACAAACACGGGTATCTCGCTATAGAAATGGTCCTGTGACCGCAGCGCAGAAACCGACTGCTGGCTGTTCAATAGACTTTGCGCGGCAACCTGTCCCAAAGCCAGGATGATTTTGGGCTGTATCAATTCGATCTGCCGGCGCAAATAAGGCAGGCAGCTTGCAATTTCATCCGCCTCCGGCGTCCGATTATTGGGTGGACGACATTTTATGATGTTGGCGATGTAAACCTCGGCCCGCTCAAAGCCGATAGCAGCCAGTATCTTGTTCAGCAGCTTGCCGGCCGCACCCACAAATGGTTCGCCCTGAACGTCCTCCTCAAAGCCCGGGGCTTCGCCAATACACATCAGCCGCGCCCCGGCATTGCCGACGCCAAAGACCACATGCTTGCGGCCCTCCGCCAGCCGGCATACCCGGCAATCGCGAATCCCGTCCTCGAACTCTTCCAGGGTGGTCATACTCGCCGGATCCGGCTGCTGGTGTTGCTCTGCAGTCACGGGCTGGTCGGGCGCCTGTTGCCGCACAGGCGTCTGCTGAGTCGCGCCAGCAGAGCCCTGTTCCTCTCTGATCGCGATAGCCCCGGGCTCGAGCGCCTCGAGATAGAAATTGCGGCCATACAATTCAGCTTGCTGCTCGAAATAGTTTCTGACCAAACTCAGAATCTGTGCTTGTGATGGCATATCAGAATCGTCATTAAATAGCTACGCCTTGTTTTTTGCGTTCTTTTGCATACGAGCACACCAGCTCCAAAACATGGTCAGCTACCTCTGCCTTTGAGCGCAAGGACAACTCGTCATGCTTGCCGTCTTTGGTGATAATGGTCACAATATTGGTGTCGCCGGCAAAGGCTGCACCCGGTTGATTGGGATCATTGAGTACGACCATGTCCAGATTCTTGGCATGGAGCTTCTGTTTCGCACGCGCAACACCGTCATCGGTTTCGAGGGCAAATCCCACGTGAAATCGCCCTTGCTTGCGTTTGCCAAGCTCAGCCAGAATATCGGGATTGCGCTTCATCTTGACCACCAGCTCCTGCTCGGTTTTCTTCAATTTGCTGCCGGAAATCGATTCAGGCCGATAATCTGATACGGCTGCCGCCATCAACAATATATCCGTGTCATCATATTCTGCAGCGATGGCATCCTGCAGCTCTTTGACCGTCTCTATCCCGATATAGCGGACTTCAACAGGTCTGGGCAAATGATTCGGACCTGAAATAAGGACAACCTCAGCGCCTTTGCGGTGCGCCGAGTCTGCCAGCGCAAAGCCCATTTTGCCGGAAGCATAATTGGTGAAATAGCGGACCGGGTCCAGCGGCTCCCGCGTCGGGCCGGCCGTCACCAGCACTTTCCTGCCGCGCAGCTCATCACTGCCGTACAGACACTGTTTTAAGCCATGGCTGATGTTTTCGATAGCTGCAAGCCGGCCCCAGCCTTCGCCTTCAGCCGAGGTTGCAAAGGCGCCGAATTCCGGCTCAACAAAATCGTAACCCAGGTTACGCAGTTTTTCGATGTTTTGCTGAACTACTGGTTTCTCCCACATGGCGGAGTTCATAGCCGGGCAAAATAATATCCTGGCATCGGTGGCCAGAATCGTTGTGGTCAGCATATCATCTGCGATTCCATTGGCGACTTTGGCAATGATGTTTGCGGTTGCCGGGCAGATAACGACAACATCCGCCCACCGCGCCAAATCGATATGTACTGTACCCAACTTCTCCTGACCCTCAAATAGCGAAACCGCCACCGGGTTCTCCGACAAGGCGGCGAAGGTCAGCTCGCTCACAAAGCGCTGCGCTGATTCCGTCATTGTCACGCGAACCTGCGCTCCGCCTTTCCTGAGCACCCGCACCAGCTCGCAGGCCTTATAAGCAGCAATACCGCCACAAACACCGATGGCGATCTTTTTGTCAGCGAATGAACCCACGGATCACCTATTCGGCTCCGTCTCCGTTGCCACCGGAGTCCGTAATATAATCATACTTGATCTTGTCAGACAAAAACTCCTGCACGCTCACACTCGATGGCTTGGGCAGCTTGATATACTCAATATCCGCAGGTACTTCGTAATCCTCTTCCTGGAAATCATCATATTCATCGTCATATTCACGCTCTTTTGCCAGCAATTGCTTCTGTTCCTCATTGATCTGGCGGGCGCGTTTTGCCATCACAATGATGGCCTCGTAAATGTTATTTGCCTTCGACTCCAACTCATTGATAGACAAAGTTTCAATCATGAATAATAGCCTCCAACTAAGACCGGGTATAATGGTTATTTATCAATTCGATTATTTTCCTGGTTGTTGTATCGATATCATCATTGACGCAAACATGATCATATTGCTCTGACTTCTGCATTTCATCAGGATAGCGCGTCAGCCGCTTCTCAATCTCCTCACGGGACTCGGTGTTCCGCCGGCGCAGACGTTCAAGCAAGCTATCATAAGAAGGCGGCCTGACAAATATCAGCAGGGCGGAATCGCCAAAATGCTGCTTGACCTGCAGCCCGCCATACACATCTAAATCGGTCAGGACAATTCTGCCTTCACTCAGCCAACGTTCAATCGGTTTTCTGGGAGTTGCATAGTAGTGGCCGTGGACTTCTGCCCACTCAACAAACTCTCCTCTTTCGCGCTGACGCTCAAATTCATTCAGGGAGGTGAAGTAGTAGTCACGGCCGTCGACTTCCCCCGTTCGCTTTGGGCGGGTGGTAACGGAAATCGAGTAGCGGAAGTTGTCATCTGCCGACTCCAGGACTTTACGCAAGATTGTCGTTTTGCCTCCACCGGAAGGCGCGGATATCACCACCAGAATCCCGCGCGCACTCATAAGTTACTCAATGTTCTGAACTTGTTCGCGTAACTTTTCAACTTCTTCCTTGATTTCTACCACGAGATGAGAAATCTCTGCATCGTTTGCTTTTGCACCAATTGTATTCGCTTCTCTGTGCATTTCCTGAAGCAAAAAATTCAGTTTTCTGCCTTCGGAATTCGGCCGCTCTATCAGCTCCAAAAACAAGGTATTGTGACTCTTAAAGCGAATACACTCCTCGGTGACGTCCGCCTTTTCGGCCAGAATCGCGACTTCCATTTCCAGCCGGCCATCGTCCAGGGATTCCGAATCCGCAAGCACTACTACACGGTCGCGCAATTTTTGCAGCAGCTCCCTGGAAGTTGTGCGCGCCCGGCGTTCGATCTTCCGAACCAGCTTGTCAACCTTCTTAACGCGAAATTTGAGGTCTTTTTCAATCTCCTGGCCTTCCCGCACACGCATGGCTTCGAGATCCGCGATCCCTGCTTGCACTGCTGTTTCAATGAGAGCAAGCACTTCATCGTCCACCTCTCCCGAATTGCCCGAAGCGATAATGTCGGGAAAATTCAGCAACTGCTGTAACTCTATCTGTCCACTTAGATCGAACTCCTGCTTTAGCTCCTGCAGAAGCTTGATATAGGTCGCAGCCAGGCCCCTGTCGATAAAGAGCTCGGGAGCCAGAACCTTTTCACCTTTCAGACTCAGGGATGCGCTAATGCGCCCGCGTGACAATCTGGCGCCGATCATTGACTTGACATCCGCCTCGCAACCATTCAACGATTTCGGCAGGCGAACGTCAATATCCAGAAATCGGTGATTCAGGGATCGCAACTCCACGGAGATAACCGCGCCGCCTTTCTTTGCTTCGCCTCGTCCAAAACCGGTCATGCTGATAATCATAGTTGCGGCAATCGCTCCTTGAATAGCTTCAAAATCCCCCGAAAATGGTTGCAAAAACGTCCGGGATAAATGGCAGTAAGTTACAATAATCAAGTGACTTACATTATACGATATATTTTGAACAGAGTCAAACAAATTTTCAAGTTTTTTCGGCAGGTAAGTCGAGTGCAGAGACTTATTTATCGCATGTGTTCGGAGTGCATATTCAGGACCTGGCGCTCGCTACAGAACGATGGTCTTTGCCCGCGAGCACGACGGGAAACGATGGTCGGTTTGAGACAGACCGCACGCATCATCGGCGAGAACGTCCTGCTCCTTAGAAGGTGTGTGGTTAGCGCTAACGTTTGCGCTGAAACTTTGGCTCCTGTAAAGTCAGGCGGGCTGAGATGCGGTGGGTGTTGCCAAGGTCCTCGTGGCCCAGGTAAGCATAGTCGATCTGCAACTTGGGCAGTTGTATTCCCACACCTGCACTCAGTTGGCCGAAATTCATCTGCGCTGCGCCGCTGTCGCCAAGATTGGCAAAGCCAAACCTGAACGCAACCGCATCATGATAGCGATACTCCCAGCCGAAGTTCACATCCACGCTGCCGGCGCCAATGCTTGCCAAAGCATCCTGCTCACGGTTCTCGAAGCGAAATACAAAATCCACTGCGGGTTGCAATTGTCCACCCAACTGTGACACCACAATGGGATAACTGAAACCGGCGCGGACCGAAGGTCTGATAAGCTCACGCCGCCCGGTATCCCAGGCCAGCAAGGTTGTGGTGATATCCTGAAAATTCAACCCGACTAACAAGCGCGAGGTCGGGTTAAACATCAAGCCGATATCGAATCCGACACCCCAGGCGGAATTGTCGCCAATGGACCGATTGACAAACTTTACGTTGCCGCCGTAGGAAAACGTCTGGCTCACGCGTTTTGAATAAGTCAGAAACATCGCCAAATCCGTACCGCCGAACAGCCCGCTGACAAATGGCGTATTGCGCACGAGTTGGCCGTTCTCATCCACATAAGTTTCACCGAGTCCTACGTCCGGATTGCGCAGCGCAGTCTCCTGAATATCGTCCACACCCAGGCGGATCAGGCTGAGACCAAGGCTGGTTTTTTCTCCAACCGGCAGACCGACGGCGCCATAATCGTAGTTCACCTCACCACGAAACTGGCGCGAATGCATCAACATAAACTCCGGGTAATCCAGATGCGACAGCCCGGCAGGGTTCCAATAACCTGAAGTCACGTCACGCGCCACAGCGACAAACGCGCCGCCCATGCCCAGGGACTGGCCGCCGGCGCCGAGAGTGAGAAACTCGCCGGCATATTTGCCGGTGGTCAAATCACCGGCGCCAGCAACACCCATCCAAAGAGAAAAAATCGACAAAAAAACAACAGTACGCATGATACATCCTTTATAAAATAGTACATACAGAAAAGGTCGCAACCGATTTAACATTCATTGGCAATCCTAAAATTCCGGTAGCCATTCATTTATAGCGTCGTCGAAACAAATCCTGCGGTTGCGGTACTTAAACTCACTTGAGCGGCTTTGGCTGCCTGGCCTGCGATTAACATGATGGTTCGGCACGACGCTGAGCAAGATTCTGTCATGGGTATCAAAGCAATACAAAGAATGGATACAAGTGAAGAAAATCAAGCGTTTTCCTCGAGCATTTTCTTTAATTCGTTGAGTTTCACAAGCGCCTCCAGCGGCGTCATGTTTTCAGGATTGAGAACACTGAGCTGCTGTCGGAGTTCCGATTCCTGCTTTTCAAAAATATCGAGCTGATGCGTACGCTGCTGGTGGTTGGAGTTCTCATGCGAAACCGCAAGTTTGGGAACATGGTTCGCGGTCAGCTCATCTGATTCCAGATTGGAAAGAATCTCCTTGGCGCGTCCGATGACCAGATCCGGCAAGCCCGCCAGTTTTGCCACCTGAATCCCATAGCTGTGGTCACAACCGCCTGGTGCGATTTTTCTGAGGAAGACAATCTTGTCGCCCCATTCCTTGACGACAACGTTGTAGTTTCTCACGCGTGGCAGCAGCAACGCCAATTCCGTAAGCTCGTGGTAATGTGTCGCAAACACAGTTTTGGCCGCGACACTTTCGGTGTTATGCAAGTATTCGGCGACCGACCATGCTATCGACAAGCCGTCGAATGTGCTGGTGCCGCGCCCGATCTCATCCAGCAGAATCAGGCTGCGATCAGTGGCGTTGTTCAGGATGTTTGCGGTTTCGTTCATTTCCACCAGAAACGTGCTTTCACCGCCGGCGAGATTGTCGGACGCCCCCACACGCGTGAATATTTTATCGACGATGCCGATCCGGGCTTTCTTTGCCGGCACAAAGCTGCCGATCTGAGCCAGCAACACGATCAATCCGATCTGCCTGAGAAAAGTGGATTTGCCAGCCATATTCGGACCGGTCAGAATGATGATCTGCTCCTTTTTGCTGTCCAGGTGTGCATCATTCGGGATAAAAGACTCACCATAGGGTAATAGCTTTTCAACCACAGGATGCCGGCTTTCTTCGATCACGATCTCGGTTCCGTCATCGACCTGCGGCCGTACATATTTGTTTTCGATAGCCAGTTGCGCAAATGACGCCAGGCAGTCCAGCAGGCTGATGAGACGGGAATTTGTCTGGATCCGCCTTGATTCCTCGGCGGCCATTTTACGAATCTTGTCGAACAGCCCATACTCGATGGTAACGATCTTCTCTTCCGCCTCCAGGACTTTTTCTTCATAAGCTTTGAGATCGGGTGTGATGAAGCGCTCGGCATTTACCAGTGTTTGCTTCCTGATGTAGCTTTCCGGTACCTTTGCCAGGTTCGGCTTGGTGACTTCAATGTAATATCCGAACACTTTGTTGTAACTTACTTTGAGAGACGGAATGCCGGTCTTCTCGCGCTCCTCTTTCTGCAGGCGCGCGATCCAATCTTTGCCAGAGAAGGAGATATCGCGCAGCTCGTCCAATTCCTCGTGATAGCCCCGTTTGATGATTCCACCCTCAGTCACAGACAAAGGCGGCTCATCGACAATCGCGCGCTCGATTTCCTCGACCAGCGAGTCGAGATCATCGAGCTGCTCGCGGATTTGTTGCAACGCCCGGGCCTCGAGCTGAGATAAGGTCTCACGGAGCTCGGGCACGACTCTGAGGGACTTCTTCAGGGCGACCAGGTCACGGGCAGAAGCACGATTGGTCGCGATCTTTGACATGATGCGCTCGAGGTCGCCTACTTTTGCAAGCGCTTCGCGCAACTCTGGCAAAACGCGGCCGGACTTCGCCAACTCCTCAACGGCATCGTGGCGTGCTCTGATTTGTGTCACGTTCAGCAATGGTTTGAGCAGCCATTGCACCATCCTGCGTCCCCCCATTGAAGTTCGGGTCTTATCCAGGACGGCGATCAATGTGCCCTGGGTTGTGCCGGCGCGCATCGATCTGAGCAATTCCAGGTTCCGCCTGGTATCGCTATCGAGACCAACGTATTCGCGGTTGGACTGTCGTTGAATCTGGTTGATATGAACAAGCTGATACTGCTGAACTTCTTTAAGAAAGTGCAAGGCAGCGCCGGCCGCAGAAATGCCGGCTTCCATGTCCTCACAGCCGAAGCCTTTGAGCGATAGTGTCCCAAGGTGTTTGGTAAGCGTTTCGTAGGCGGTATCTCTGGCAAAGATCCAGTCTTCGCGCTGTGTGATGAAATAGCTTTCGGCGCTCAGTTGCTTTTGCAGGAAGCCTGCCTGCCCTTCGGCAAGCAGCAGCTCGGAGGGGCCGGCCTTGCGCAACTCTTCCACAAATTGCGAAGCCGGAAATTCATCGACTGTGAATTCGCCCGTCGATATGTCTACCAGCGCCATGCCACATGTCTCGCCCTGGACGTAGGCAGCGCACAGATAGTTGTTACGCTTGCTCTCCAGCAGATCATCAGTGAGCGCTGTGCCGGGACTGACGACCTCGGTAACGTCCCGCTTGACGACTTTTTTTGCCTGTTTGGGATCTTCCATCTGTTCACAGATGGCGACGCGGTAGCCGGCTTTCACCATCCTGGCCAGATAGGTGTCGAGACTATGGTAGGGAAAGCCGGCGAGCGGCACATTGTTGGGCTTGCCCTGCGTGCCGCGCGAAGTCAGGGTCAGCCCCAGAACCTCGGAAGCGATCCTGGCGTCATCATAGAACATCTCATAGAAGTCACCCATGCGAAAGAACAGCACTGCGTCCTGGTGTTTGGCCTTGATCGCCAGGTACTGTTCCATCATGGGAGTTATTTTCTCGCCTTTTGCCATAACCCTCGGTAATCAAGTTTCGGAAATATACAGGATCAGCACAATCGAATCAAGACTTTTTCCGAGATCGGAAGGTTGTTGATTCGTACGAGAGATCGTCCTATATCGCACGGGCGGTCCCCAGGAGAGCGGTCTGACAGTCAATTTTCTCGTCATTGCGGGCCCTTCGGGCAGGCTCAGAACAGATTTCATCCAGGTGTGACCAATATGGTAAGAACAACACGCTTCACCGGAATTCATCCTGAGTCACGACCGCGGGTTCAGCGTAACGCCCGCCGTGTGGCTCTTTGCACAGCGGCCAGAATCGGTTCGGCGCGCCCTGCCTTCAACACCTTCGAACCGCAACAGTTTCCCCCACCAACGCATAACACGCTTCCCATCTTCACGTCCCATCAGTCTCACGCACATCTTCCCCCCAGTTCAGTTTCGAGCGCAACACATCGTAAAAACTTCGGTGTCCGAAAGTGACCAATCGGATACGATGTTCCGCCCGCTTGATGATAGCTTGATTGCCAGGATTGAGCTCCATTGCAACCTGACCGTCGCCGCTCAAATTGACCTGCTGTGTGGATGATTCCAACTTTATCCTGACCACCTTGTCGCCAGGAATGACCACAGGCCGGGCGCCCAGAGTATGCGGACTGATCGGGCTGATGATAATGGCATCCATCGATGGCAGCATGATTGGACCGCCGGCTGCAAGCGAGTAGGCGGTTGAGCCGGTGGGGGTGGAAATGATGAGACCGTCGGCAATATAGGTGTTCAGGAACTCATTGTCGATGAAAGTCTTGAGGCGAATCATACGCGAGCCGCCGCCTTTGTCAACCACAAAGTCATTGAGGGCAAAAAAGTGGCTGTTTTCTTGCTGTTCGATTTCCGCCGCCAGCACCATGCGCTCGACAAGCTCATATTGACCTTGCAGAATTTTGGGCAGAGCCGTGAACAACTCATCCGGCATCAACTCGGCCAAAAAACCCATTCCTCCCATTTTCACGCCCAGAATGGGCAGTCCTGAGGCGCCGACTTTTCTCACGGTGGAAAGGATGGTGCCGTCGCCGCCAAAGGAAATCACCATGTCGGCGTACTTGTGAAAATCCCCTGGTTCGACATACTCATAGGAATCCTCTGCCAGGTCAAGATGGTGAGCCAAATCAGCCTCGACGGAAAACTGGACTCTTTGCTGCCGCAACCAGTCGAATACATCTGGCAGAAAACCCAGAACTTCGGACTTGTCGTGATTAGCGGTGATAGCGATCTTCATAATAAGTCTCTCGGCTAGTCGCCGTCTGATTCCAGCTTGAACTCGTTGCCTTGTTTTACCAGACGCTGAACTTTGCCTTCAGCTTCATTCAATTTCGCTGAGCAGAACTGCGACAATTCCATGCCTTCCTCATAGACTTTCAGAGACTCATCCAAAGTCAGAGAGCCGTCTTCGAGTTGTTTGACGATCTCTTCCAGTCGTTTCATCGCGGTTTCAAATGTCTTCTTTTGCATTGTTCAAATCGTGGTTGATATCAATTTGGAATTTCATCTATGGTGCTGATTGCCCGGCCCTGGTAAAACTCGGTTACAACTCTTTCATGCAGGTTGAGCTGGTCTGAGTTGGTAACTATTTTGCCGTCGGACTCCCTCAGGCAAATGCTGTAGCCGCGCTTCAGCACATTCTTGTGTCCCAAAAGGTCAAGTCGCTTGCCGAGACCACCGAGGACCTCGTGCTTGATTTGTAGTTGATGCCCGAGCAGCCGGTTCAGATTGCGCTGCAGCTCATCGAGACGCTGGCTATGTTGCCGGATAACATCCTGAGGCTGCCGAAAGGCGTAGCTCCGTTCAAAGGTCCTTATTCTTTCCCGTTGGTAGCGAATCTTCTCGAGCAAGCCGTTGGCGAGAGCAACCCGCGTTTGTTGCAGGTAAGCTTCCAGCTCCGCCCGCGCCGGCACGGCAATCTCAGCAGCAGCCGAGGGCGTCGGTGCGCGCACGTCCGCTACAAAATCACAGATGCTAAAATCAACTTCATGCCCGACTGCGGAAATCACCGGAATCCTGGATCGGAACACGGCACGAGCAACCATCTCCTCGTTAAACGGCCACAAATCTTCCAGGGAACCACCGCCGCGCGCCACAATCACCACATCCACCTGACCGTACTCGTTGAAGGCATCGATTGCGCGTACGATCTCAG